>DATFDC010000137.1:0-3029 GCA_035252415.1 Solirubrobacteraceae bacterium | reverse complement strand
CCGGCCAGCTCGGTCTGGCCCGCGCCTGGGTCGACGGATCGCTCGAGGTCGAGGGCGACCTCGAAGCGGTGCTCCGGACTCGCAAGGCGTTCGCCCGCGTCGAGCTGACCACGGTCGATCGCGCCCGCCTCGCCCAAGCAGCCGTCCGCGCGCTGGGAACCCGGCTGCTCCATCCCCCGGCGATCCCCGCCATCGAGGCGCACCTCAACGGCCGCCGTCACTGGCTGGCTCGAGACCGCGCCGCCGTGCGCCACCACTACGACGTCTCGAACCGTTTCTACCGCCTCGTGCTCGGCCCGAGCATGGTCTACTCGTGCGCCTACTTCGCCACCCCGGGCGACACGCTCGAGGCCGCTCAGGAGCGCAAGCTCGACCTGATCTGCCGCAAGCTCCGCCTGCGGGAGGACGAGCGGTTCCTCGACATCGGGTGCGGTTGGGGCGCGCTGGTCATGCATGCCGCCGCCCACTACGGCGCCCGCGGGGTCGGCGTAACGCTGTCCGAGCCGCAGGCCGAGTTGGCCCGCGAGCGCGTCGCCCACGCCGGGCTCACCGACCGCGTGGAGATTCGGGTCCAGGACTACCGCGAGATCGGCGACGGACCGTTCGACAAGATCGCCAGCGTCGGCATGTACGAGCACGTCGGCCGCGCCGAGCTCGCGCACTACGCGGGCAGGGTGGCCGAGCTGCTGCGCCCCGGCGGGCTGTTCCTGAACCACGGGATCACCCGCCTGGTCCCGCACACGCCGGAGCCCGACCCGTTCATCTCACGCTACGTGTTTCCCGACGGCGAGCTGCACCCGCTGGCCGATGTCGTCGGCGTGCTCCAGGGCGCGGCCCTCGAGGTCCGCGACGTCGAGTCGCTGCGCGACCACTACGGCCCCACGCTGCGCCGCTGGGTGGCCAACCTGGGCGCCCACCGCGAAGAGGCGATCGCCGAGGTCGGTGAGCAGCGCGAGCGAGTCTGGCGTCTCTACATGCTCGGATCCGCGCTCGGATTCGAGGCCGGCGAGATCAGCCTCCACCAGGTGCTGGCCGCCCGCCCCGGCGCGCCGCACGGCCTTCCGCTCATACGCAGCTACTAGCCTGCCACCGCTCCGACCCGGCCGCGCGCGGTCGACGCCGCCGTCAGCGGGACCATGCGCCCGGCCTTGCCCAGGCCATGCGGCGGCATGTTGCCGTACACGGCCTCGTACTGCCCGGCCTGAACCAGGTAGGTCTCGTGCCAGATCCCCGTCCGGTCGCTCTTGCCCACACGCCGCCAGTACTGCCGCCAGACCTCCAGGTGAGGATCGTCCTTGTCGTTGGCGAACGCCTCGAGGTGCTCGAACGAGCGCCAGTACTGGACGATCGTGGGAATTCCCATCTGATAGGCCAGCAGTCCCTTCTCGGGCCGCGCGACCAGATAGTCGAGCATGTGCTTCATGCCCCTGCGCCCGCCCAGATCGATCACGCTCCTGGCCATCTGGAGTTTGTTGTTGAAACGCGCGCCGATGAGGAAGACGACGAAATCTCCGTCGATCTCCGCCCTCATCCGCCGGCCGGCTGTCTCGGCCATGACCATCACCCCCGGGTTGTCGTGACTCCACGCGCGATACTAACCGCGTGAGCTCCACTCCCAGCATCGATTATCGGAACCTGATCGTCTCTACGGTGCAGCCGGCGGCTCGGATCACTCTGAACCGCCCCGAGAAGCGCAACGCGCTGTCGCTCGAGCTGATGCACGAGCTGATCGCCGCCCTGCGCGCGGTCTCGGCGCGCCCGGAGACCCGCGCGATCGTGATCGAGGCCGCCGGCCCCGCGTTCTCGGCCGGCCACGACCTGTCCGAGATGATCGGGCGCGAGCAGCCGTTCCTCGACGAGCTGTTCGCCACCTGCACGGAGCTCATGCAGACGATCCACGAGCTGCCGCAGCCCGTCATCGCCAAGGTGCACGGCGTCGCCACCGCTGCCGGCTGCCAGCTCGTCGCGGCCTGTGACCTCGCCGTGGCCTCTGAAACCGCCCGCTTCGCCACTCCGGGCGTCAAGATCGGCCTGTTCTGCTCAACCCCGATGGTCCCGGTGTCCCGCGCCGTCGGTCGCAAGCGCGCGATGCAGATGCTGCTCACCGGCGAGCCGATCGACGCCGCCACCGCGCTCGACTGGGGCCTGGTCAACCAGGTCGTCCCGGCCGACGAGCTCGAAGCCGCCGTGGACCACCTGACCGAGGCGATCGCCAGATCGAGCTCGTACACCGTCGCGCTCGGCAAGCAGGCCTTCTACGACCAGGTCGATCGGGATGAAGACGCAGCCTACGAGCACACCAAGGTCGTGATGACCGAGAACGCGCTGGCCGCCGACGCCCAGGAGGGCATGACCGCCTTCCTCCAGAAACGCATCCCGAACTGGGTCGGCCACTAAGCCGCGGCGGCCAGCCGGGTGACGATCACCCGGGCCGCCTCGACCAACTCGGGCGGATCGAGCACCTGCATCGGCTCGTCGAGCGTAGCCATCCAGACGAGGAACCCGTGTGACCAGCGCCCGCGCGAGGTCACGATGCAGGCGTCCTCGCCGTCCGCCTCCACGGTCGCGTAGCGGCCCGGAATCCGGCTCCGGATCCGTGCCGCGGGCGCGCCGAGGCGAACCCGGCCCGGGACAACCTCGGAAGCCTCGCCCTCCCAGATCCCGCGCAGGCGCTCGCGCACGAACGCCGCCGGATCGCCGCCGGGAACGATCCGCCTGCGGCCACGTTCACCGGCGCGGACGCGGCCCCGGATCCGGTCAAGCCGGAACGTCCGCCAGTCGTCTCGATCGAGGTCGAACGCCACCAGGTACCAGCGATGTCCGCTGTAGACGACCGCGGCGGGCTCGACGGTCCGCGCCGAGGTCTGGTCGTCCCGCGCCACATAGGAGTAGTGCAACCGGGTGTAGTCCCGGCAGGCGCCGGCCAGCGTCGCCAGAACCTCGGGGTCGATCTGCGGGCCCTCGACCCCGAACGACGAGGTGGCCAGGCTCAGCGCGCTGACCCGCCGCCGCAGCCGGCCCGGGAGCAC
>DATFDC010000136.1:0-2263 GCA_035252415.1 Solirubrobacteraceae bacterium | reverse complement strand
CAACTCGAGGTTGGCCAGCAGGCTGGTCAGCGGGGTACGCAGCTCGTGCGATGCGTCGGCGACGAACTCGCGCTGGCGCTCGAGGGCCTCGTGCGTATCGGCGCGCGCTGCCTCGAGCGCGCCGAGCATCCCGTCCACCGTCCCGGCCAGCTCGGCGACCTCGTCCTCGGACTCGGGCAGCGGCACGCGCAGCGTCGGGTCGCGCGTGCGCTCGATCTCGCGCGCGGCCTCGGTCAGCTGCTTGATCGGGCGCATGGCACGGGCCGCGGTGGCCAAGCCGCCCAACAGCGCGAGCACGGTGCCGCCGAGCACGCCGAGGAGCAGGATCACGCGCACGCGGGCCAGCGTGTGGTCGATGTCGGACAGCGGCCGGGCATAGAGCAGCCACGCCGGGACGCCCTGGACGGGCAGTTGCTGCGCGACGACCCAGTAGCCCGCCTCCGGGTAGGACCCCTCGCGGGTCGGCATGGCCAGGTTGGGCGTCGCGGGCAGGAACTTGACCCCCTTGACCCGCACGTCCTTCTGGGTGCACAACAGCGAGCCGGCCTGGTTGAAGATCCGGATCTGGACGTGCTCGGCGCTCGTGTAGTCCTTGAGCGAGATCTCCTGCTTGTTGCAGTTCAGGTTGCCGCTGTTGGAGAGCCACTTGAGGTGGAGCGCCTGGGCCAGCTGCTCGGCGTTGCTGTGGACCTCGTCGTTGAACTGGCCGCGGATCTGGCGGTCGGTGAGCACGCCGACGAGCGCCGCGAAGCTCGCGAGGATCACGCAGGTGAGGGCTGCCGAACCGCCGGCCAGCCGCCACTTGATCGGGATCCGCCTATACGCGGAGAACGTAGCCTGCGCCGCGGATCGTGTGTAGGAGCCTGGGCTCGCCACCCGCTTCCAGCTTTCTCCGAAGGTTCGACACGAACACTTCGATCGTATTGGTCATCGAGAACGGGTCGTAGCCCCAAACCTCGTCGAGCAGACGCTGGCGCGAGATCACGATCCGTTCGTTGCGCATCAGGTACTCGAGCAGCTCGAACTCGCGCTGAGTGAGGTCGACCGGCCGGTCGTTCCGGGTCACCTCGTGCGTGTCCGGGTTCAGCCTCAGGTCGGCGATGGCCAGCGTCGCCTGGCCGCGCGGTGGCCGGCGCCGGAGCAGCGCCCGCAGCCGGGCCAAGAGCTCCTGGCGCTCGAACGGTTTGACCAGATAGTCGTCGGCGCCGGCATCCAGCCCCTCGACCCTGGCCTCGACGCCGTCGCGCGCGGTGAGCACGAGGATCGGCACGTCATCGCCGTTGCGGCGCAGCGTCTTGGCCACGTCGACGCCGTCCAGGCGCGGCAGGCCGAGATCGAGGATGACCAGGTCGGGTAGGAAGCCGGTCGCCTCGTCGAGCGCGTCGACGCCGTCGCCGGCGATCCTGACCTCGTAGCCCTCCATGCGCAGGGAGCGCTGGAGGACCTGGGCGATCGCGTCGTCGTCCTCGACGACCAGCACCCGGGGTGTCCGCTCGTAATCGGTCATAGCTGCGGTTTAGATGGTACGTCGGCCGGTTGGCATGGGCCAGGGGTGGCAGGAAGCGGGAGCCCCGCGTCGAAGGCTTCTGTCCCGAGATGGCCGCCCGCAAGCGCTCCAAGACGCCGCCCAAGCGCGCGACGCGCTCGCTGCTGGCTGCCCGACCGTGGGGGTGGCGGCTTCCGCGTCCTGGGCAGCTCGAGCCCCACCACGTGGACATCGTGGCGCTCGGGCTGATCGCGCTCGGGATCCTGCTCGGCGGGGTCGCCTACTTCGGCTGGGACGGGGGCACGCTCGGCAACGGGGCGGTGACCGCGATGCGCTTCGTGCTCGGCGCGCTTGGCTACGTCGTGCCCGCCGCATTGGTGGTTGCGGGCGCGCTGCTGCTGGCGCGCGAGCTTTCACCCCCCGTGCGGCCGCTGCGCACCGGCGCCGTGTGCCTCACGGCCTCTGTGACGTTGGCCCTGGCTGCCGGAACGCTCGGTGTCGGCCCCGGCGCGGCATCGGCGGCGCAGTTCTGGCGAGCGTCGGCGTTCGAGGATCGCGGCGGGGTGGTCGGCCAGGCCGAGCTGTGGGTGACCTCGCACCTGATCTCCACGTTGGGGGCGGACATCCTCGCGGTGTTCCTGTTCGTGGCCGGGTTGATCCTGGTCACCGGCGCCGGTGTCGCGGGGGTTGTGCGCGCCACCGGGACCCGCGTCGCCGACACGACACGGGTGATCCGGCGCTCGGCCGCCTCGGCGTCGTTGGCTCGCCGCCCGGCCA
>DATFDC010000135.1:0-10794 GCA_035252415.1 Solirubrobacteraceae bacterium | reverse complement strand
CGCGAGCGCGCCGAGCTTGACCAGCACCGAGACGATCTTCGACACCGCCGCCTCCTCGCGCGGGTCAGCACCTCGCCGGAAGTAGGCCGAGTAGATGTTGCGGGTGAACAGGTTGGCCGCGGCGATCGCCATGATCGCGGCGGGGACCAGCGCCCCCACCCCGATCGCCGCGAACGCGAACCCCTCGAACCACGACGGGAAGTACTTGATGAACAGGTCGGGCACGGCGAAGTTCGAGTTGGCCGGGTGGAGGCCTGCGGCGATCGTCATGAAGCCGAGGATCGCGATGATCCCCAGAGCCATCGAATAGAACGAGAGCAGCGTGGCGTTGCGCCGGATCGTGTTCGCGCTGCGTGCGCTGAGCGCGCCGGTCACGGCGTGCGGGTAAAGGAACAGCGCGAACGCCGAGCCGAGGGCGAGCGTGGCGTACGCCTCATACGCCGCGGGCTTGCCCGGGATCAGCGAGGCCGGCGGGGTCCGATTCGGCAGGGCCTTGCCGGCGGCGTCGAAGATGTGACCGAAGCCGCCCAGCTTGATCGGGATGTAGATGATCGCGACGGTCACGGTGACGTAGATCGCGATGTCCTTGACGATCGCGGTCAGCGCCGGCGCGCGCAGGCCGCTCTGGTAGGTGTAGGCGGCCAGCACGAGGAACGCGATGATGATCGGCCAGTCGCCTTTGATGCCCATCGCCGCGATCACGGTCTTCAGGCCGACCAGCTGGAGGCCAATGTATGGGAGGGTCGCGAGGATCCCGGTCACCGCCACGGCCAGCGCCAGGGAGTCTGACCCGAACCGGCCTCGCGCGAAGTCGGCCGCGGTGATGTACCCGCGGGCGTTGCAGACGGCCCACAGCCGGGGGCCGAAGATGAACAGCACCGGGAACACCAGCGTGGTGTAGGCGAACGCGAAGAACCCGGCACTGCCGCCGGCGTACATCGCGGCCGGCACAGCGATGAAGGTGTAGGCGGTGTAGATGTCGCCGCCGACCAGGAACCAGGTCAGCCACGTGCCGAATTTCCGCCCGGCCAGGCCCCATTCGTTCAGGTGGGCGAGGTCGGCCTTGCGCCACCGCACCGCGGCGAAGCCGACGCCGGTGACCAGCACGAACAGGACACAGAAGACGATGATCGCGGCGGGGTGGACGGGGTGCTTGTCCATCGTCTACCTGGTGCGCCGGTACACAAACGTGGTGATGGCGGCCGTGATGATCAGCCACACCGCCTGGTACCAGTAGAAGAACGGGATGCCGAAGATGCGCGGGGTGAGATGCGCATACAGCGGCGGGTAGAGCAGGGCGAGGAACGGAAGCAGCAGCAGCCAGTACCAGCGTTGGGTTCCCCGCACGGACGCCGGTGGCGCCGAGTCCTCCCGAAGCGGGCGCTCCGCTCCCTCCATGGCGCTGCTGTTTCCCACGGCGGGCGGATTGCAAACGTTCGCCGTATTCGACCCGGGGCGCGGAGGGCACGGCTGGGCCGTCGTGCGGCGGACCGCTCGTCGCGCGGTTGACACCGTTCGTCGCGTCCCTCGTACCGGCGGTCGAATTGGCCTTTTCTCGATTCGACCGCGGTCCTACGGTCACTGGCTGCCGCACCGGAGGCCGTATCAACAAACGGAGGGAGAGCAAAGTGCGCGCACTGAGCAGTCGAATATGGCGGTCGCGCTGGTTGCCGGTCGCCGGCGCAGTCATCTGCGCCAGCCTGATACCGATGGGCTTGGCGTCGGCCGCCTCGCCGCACCATCGGGCGGCGCGCCACGACGGCGACCAGGGGCGATTCGGATTCCGCGACCACGGGCAATGGGTGGCGACGTGGGCCGCGAGCCCACAGACCGCGATTCCGGGGACACCGGACGCGACGGGCTTCAACGACCAGACGGTCCGCAACATCGTGTTCAGCAGCGTCAGCGGAGACCTGGTCAGAGTTCGCTTCACGAACACGTTCGGCGATCAGCCGCTCGAGATCGGCGACGCGTCGATCGCGATGGCTGGAACCGGCGCCTCGACCAGCGGTCGGATCGTCCATCTGACCTTCGGGGGGCAGCCTGGAGTCCAGATTCCCACCGGCGCGGAGGCGCTGAGCGATCCGGTTCGCCTGCACGTGCCGGCGCTCCAGGATCTGGCGGTCAGCGTGTACGTGCCGAACGCGACCGGATCGGCCACGGAGCACTCGCTGGGTGTGCAGACCAACTATGTGGCCTCGGGTGACCATGCGGGCGACCCCAGCGCCGCCGCGTACACCACGCAGAAGCCGTCGTGGTACTTCATCGACGCGGTCGACGTGATCGCGCAGCCTCAGGTTCACGGAACGCTGGTGGCGTTCGGCGACTCGATCACCGACGGCTTTGCCTCAACGGTTGGCGCCAACGCGCGCTGGCCGAACGACCTCGCCCGGCGGCTCGATTCCCGTCACGACACGCTGGCCGTCGCCGACGAGGGCATCAGCGGCGACCGCGTCCTGACCTCTGATCTGTGCTGCGGGGAGAACGCGCTCGCTCGCTTCGATCGCGACGTGGTCGACCGGGCCGGCGCAAAGGAAGTCATCCTCCTGATGGGGATCAACGACATCGGCTTCAGCGTCACGCCGCCCAACCCGGTGACCAATCCGCTCCCCGACGTATCGGCGGCGCAGATCATCGCCGGCTATCAGCAGATCATCGCCCAGGCCCATGCGGTGGGGTTGAAGATCTTCGGGGGGACGCTGACCCCGTTCAAGGGCGCCGGCTACTTCTCGACGGCCGGCGAGGCCAAGCGCGAGGCGGTCAACCACTGGATCCTGACCAGCGGGGCGTTCGACGGGGTGATCGACTTCGCCAGCGTCGTGGCCGACCCGAGCGATCCGACGATGATGGCGCCGCAGTTCGACAGCGGCGACCACCTGCATCCGAACGACGCCGGATACCAGGCCATGGCGAACGCGATCCCGCTGCGGCTGTTGCTGGACGAAGGGCGGTGACGCTCGCCTGACGATCTGAGGATCCCGACCCTCGGGCATCCCGCGCCGGCGCGCCGAGCGCCGGCGCGGGTGCTCCCGGGGAATATGCTGTCCCGCGGCGGAGACGCCGCCGTGAGGAGAGACTGAAGCTGGGCCATGGAACCTGCGCTGGCTGTCCTGCTTGTGCTGGCGATAACTGCGTCGGGCGTCGGGGCCTGGCGGTTGCTGTCGGCTCCCCGCCGGGTGGTCAGGCCGGAGAGCGAGGCGATGCGCACCGCGCTTCACCACGCCACCGCCACGCTTCCGCATCTCCGGCGCGGACTCGACGGCCCGAGCGCGCGCAAAGCGGCCCCGCACCTGCGCGCGCTCACCCAGGCCGCGGCCCTGGCCATCACCGACGAGGACAGCGTGCTGGCGATCGACGGCGCGAGCGGATCCAGCCTGAACCTGGCGTGGCTGCTCGAGCTCTCCCGCCGGGTGGAGGACGGGCGGATCCACGTCGAGCCGAAGGGAGCCGCGCGGCTCGGGCCGGACATCGGGGGCGCTGCGGTGGTGGCGCCGCTGGTCATCCAGCAGCGCCACGTCGGCGCGCTGATCGCGCTGTACGAGCGCGACCGCCGGCTGCGCCCGGATGACACGCGGGTGGCCGGGGAAGCGGCCGCCCTCGTCTCGGCCCAGGTGGAGCTGTCGCTGGTCGCCGCCCAGGAGGAGCGGCTGACCAGGGCCGAGCTGCACGCCCTGCGGGCGCGGATCTCGCCGCACTTCATCTACAACTCGCTGGCCGCGATCGCCAGCTACATCCACTCGACCCCCGACACCGCGCGCACGCTGCTGGCCGAGTTCGCCGATTTCACCCGGTACGCGTTCCGCGGTGAGCGCACGTACGTGACGATCGCCGAAGAGCTGCATTACGTGGAGAAGTACCTGCGCCTGGAGCAGGCACGTTTCGGTGACCGGCTGACCGTACGCGTACAGGTCGATCCCGATGTGCTGCAGACCGTGGTCCCGGTGCTCTCGCTCCAGCCGCTGGTCGAGAACGCGGTCAAGCACGGCGTGGAAGCGCGGGCTGGAAAGCGCACGATCGAGATCGTGGCCATCGATCACGACCTCGACGTGGAGCTGCGGGTGTGCGACGACGGACCCGGTATGGACGGCGTCCAGGCCAGCTCCGCCCTGAGCGGAGCGAAGGGCGGCATCGGGCTGAGCAACGTGAACCGCCGGCTGCGGAGCACCTTCGGGGAGGACTACGGGCTCGAGATCCAGAGCGCCCCCGCCCGCGGGACGACGGTCAAGATGGTCGTGCCCAAGTTCCGGGTGGGGGTGCGCGCGGCGTGAACGAGCACGCGCTGAGCGTCCTGGCCGTCGACGATGAGCCACCCCAGCTCGACGACCTGGCCCGGATCCTTCGCGCCAGCCCGCACGTGCTCGAGGTCGAGACCGCGGCCAGCGGCCAGGAGGCGATCGTCAAGGCGAGCCGCCGCGCCTACGACGCGATCTTCCTCGACGTGAGGATGCCCGAGCTCGACGGACTCGAGCTGGCCCGGGTGCTGGGCGCGTTCGCCCGCAAGCCGGCGCTCGTGTTCGTCAGCGCCTTCGACACCTCCGCCGTGGCCACATTCGAGGTGCGGGCGCTCGACTTCCTGATGAAGCCGGTCACCCCTCAACGGGTGGCGGAGGCGCTCGACCGGGTGATCGCCAGCACCGCCGTGGCCGAGGCGGTCCGCTCGGGCGAGTCGCAAGCTGACGCGTCCCAGGCCGGGCAGGACGACGATGTGATGGCGGTCAACAACGCCCGCGCCGGCGGGATGCGGTTGCTCACGCGCAGCTCGATTCTCTACGTGATGGCCTACGGCGATTACCTGCGCGTGTTCGCCGACAGCGGGCGCTACCTGGCCCGCGGCACGCTGGCCGACGTCGAACGGCGGTTCGACGCCCACGGATTCCTGCGGGTGCACCGCCGGTATCTGGCCAACCTCCGGCGGGTCACCGAAATCCGTCCGCTGTTGAACGGGACCGCGCTGCTCATGTTCGAGAACGGAGGCGAGGTCCCGGTGGCGCGGCGCCACATGCCCGCCTTGCGCCGGCGCCTGCGCTCGTGAAAGCCGATGCTTCCGCCCCCTCGGCGGGGCGGCGAACCCCTCGCGATGAGCTGGCCGAGGAGACCGCGCACGGTCAGCTGTATCTGACCCAGTTGCGTCGAGCCCAGCTCGAGCTCTCACTGCTCGGGCTGGTCGCGTTCGGTGGATTGGTCGGCTCGCTGCCGCTCCTGTTCGTGCTGATCCCGGGGCTCGAGCGGATTCACCTTTTCGGCATCCCGCTCGCCGCGGTACTCGTGGCCGTCCCGCTGTTCCCGATGTTCGCGGTGATCGGCGTGATCTACAAACGCCGCGCCGACGCGTTGGACGAGTCGTTCCGCGATGTGATCGGCGACGAATGATCATCCCGATCGTCGCCGTCGCCGCGGTCACGCTGGCCACCGTCGGAATCGGGGCCTGGGGCGTTCGCTTCGCGCGAACCACCTCCGACCTGTACGTGGCCTCGCGGGCAATGTCCCCGTGGTGGAACGCTGCGGCTGTCTCGGGCGAGTACCTGTCGGCGGCGAGCTTCCTCGGCATCGCCGGCCTCGAGATGCAGATCGGGGTGCCGGCGCTGTGGCAGGCGGTCGGCTTCGCAGCCGGTTATCTCGCGCTGCTCCTGTTCGTCGCGGCGCCGCTGCGGCGGTTCGGTTCCTACACGCTGCCCGATTTCGCCGAGGGCCGCCTGGCCAGCCGGCGGCTGCGCAACCTCGCCGTGGCCGCGGTGCTGGGAATAGACGTCTTCTATCTGATCCCTCAACTGAAGGGGGCCGGGATTGCGTTCAGCGAGGTGGCGAACGCGCCGTATGCGGTGGGGATCGTGGTCGTGGCGATCGTCGTGACCCTGTACGTGGCGCTGGGCGGGATGCGCGGAGTGACCTACGTCCAGGCCTTCCAGTTCTGGGTGAAGACCGTGGCGATCGCGGTCCCCGCGATCGTGCTGCTGATCTACCTGGGCGGGGTGCCGGATCGCGCAACCGTGTTCGGCGCCGGGGTGCCCCGTGCGCCGGCGCACGGCCTGGTGGTCAGGCTCGATCACCGCCAGACGGTCCGGTTCGCGGAGGCGACGACGTTCTCGGACAGCTCGGGACGCCGGTTGCACGCGCGCGCGGGGGAGACGGTCGCGATCGGACCCGGTCGCGTGGCACTGCCGGCCGGCGCGATCGTGCCGGTTCCGGCGGGAACCCCGGTGCAAAGCGGCCGCGAGTGGGCGCGACCGCTCCGCTCGCGGGGCGAGGGCGCGCCGCTGTTCATCTACTCGCTGCTGCTGGCCACGTTCCTGGGGACCATGGGGCTCCCGCACATCCTGATCCGCTTCTACACCAACCCCGACGGTCCGGCGGCGCGCGGGACCACCGTTCGCGTGCTCGCGTTGCTGGCCCTGTTCTATGTCTTCCCGCCCGTCTACGGGGCACTCGGCCGTGCGCTGGCGCCGGGCCTCTACCTGACCGGCCAGACCGACACCGTCGTGCTCCGGCTGCCGATCCTGGCCTGGCCCGGGTTGGGTGGCCACGTGCTCGGGGCGATGACGGCAGCCGGGGCGTTTGCCGCGTTCATGTCCACCTCGTCGGGACTGCTGATCTCGATCGCCGGCACGATCTCCTATGACGTCTGGGGTCGAGGTGGGCGCGGCGTCGGCCTGAGCGTGCGCCGCCGGCGGTTTCGGATCGTGGCCATGGCCGGGATGGCGATTCCCGCGGTGGTCGCGCTCGCCGTGCGCAGCGTCGACATCAGCATCCTGGTTGGCTGGGCCTTCGCGCTTGCCGCGAGCACGTTCTGCCCGCTGTTCGTGCTCGGGATCTGGTGGCCGCGGCTGACCTCGCAGGGGGCGGCGGTGGGGATCGTCGTGGGCGGCGTGGTGGCCATCGGGATGATCACCGCCGGCGTGGTGGTGGGGGCACAGGGTTTGAACGGATCGCTCGACTCGCGGCTCACCCAGCCGGCGATCGTCTCGGTGCCGCTCGCGTTCGCCGCGATGATCGCCGCATCGCTGGCCACGGCCGCACCGGCGGACATCGGAGCTCACATGCTCGCGCTGCACGCCCCCGAGGGGCTCGGGCTCGAGGCCCTCGATCGCGCACGTGCCTAACCTGGGACGTATGAACACACGCAAGCTTGGATCACTCGAGGTATCCGAACTCGGACTCGGATGCATGGGCATGTCGGCCTTCTATGGGGCCGCGGACGAGGACGAGGCGATCGCCACCATTCACCGTGCGCTCGAACTCGGCATCAACTTCCTGGACACCGCGCAGCTATACGGCCCGCTGACCAACGAGCAACTGGTCGGACGCGCGATCAAGGGCCGGCGGGATGACTACGTGATCGCCACCAAGTTCGCCCGGCGGATGGACGACGCGGTCCCCGGCGACATGTCGACGGTGGGTGCATTGGACGGCTCGGCCGACCACGTTCGAAGCTCTGTGGACGGCTCGCTCCAGCGCCTGGGGGTCGACTGCATCGACCTGTACTACCAGCACCGGGTAGATCCTCAGGTCGAGATCGAGGAGACGGTGGGCGCGATGGCCGAACTCGTGAAGGCGGGCAAGATCAGCCACATCGGGCTGAGTGAGGCGGCCCCGGAGACGATCCGCCGCGCCCACGCGGTGCACCCGATCACCGCCGTGCAGACCGAGTTCTCGCTGTGGTCGCGCGACCCGTCGTCGAACGGGGTGCTTGACACCTGCCGCGAGCTCGGGATCGGGTTCGTGGCCTACTCGCCGCTCGGCCGCGGCTTCCTCTCGGGCCGGTTCACGTCGCCCGACCAGCTCGACGAGGGCGACTTCCGGCGCAACGGTCCCCGCTTCACCGGGGAGAACCTCGAGGCCAACCTGGGGCTGGCGCGCAAGGTCGCCGAACTCGCCGAGTCCAAGGGCGTCACGCCCGCGCAGCTGGCCATCGCCTGGGTGCTCGCCCAGGGCGAGGACATCGTCCCGATTCCCGGCACCAAGCGGCGGAAGTATCTCGAGCAGAACGCCGGGGCGGCCGACGTGCGGCTGACCGACGACGATCTGCGGCGGATCGAAGCCGAGCTGCCGGCGGTGGCGGGGGACCGTTACGACCAGACCGGCATGGCCGCGGTCCACCTGTGAGCCTGGACGCGGCGATCCGCGCCGCCGCCGTGCCGCACGTGGGTGACTCCAGCGTTCCCGGTTTGGTTGCGCTGGTGGCGCATCGCGACGATGTCCATGTGGAGGCGCTCGGCCGGCTGAGCGTCGGTGGCGCGCCCGTCCGGCGCGATTCGCTGTTCCGGATCGCCTCGATGACCAAGCCGGTCACCGCCGCGGTGACCATGGCGCTGGTCGAGGAGGGGCTGATCGGCCTCGACGAGCCGGTCGATCGGCTGCTCCCGGAACTCGGCGGGGCGCGGGTGTTGAAGCGTTCCGACGGACCACTGGACGACACGGTGGCGGCCGAGCGGTCGATCACCACTCGCGACCTGCTGACGTTCACGTTCGGGTTCGGGATGGCCACCGAGATGTTCGGCGTGCCGGAGCCGTGGCCGGTGGTGGCCGCTTCGGAAGAGCTCAGGCTGTCGACGATCGGACCGCCGAATCCCGACGTGCAGCCCGATCCGGACACGTGGATCGCCGGACTCGGGTCGCTGCCGCTCCTCGCCCAGCCCGGCGAGCGCTGGCTCTACAACACGGGGGCGTCGGCGCTCGGCGTGCTCGTCGCCCGCGCCACCGGGGAGTCGTTCGGCGAGGCCCTGCGGACGCGGGTGTTCGAGCCGCTCGGGATGCGCGACACGGCGTTCTGGACGCGGGACACCGATCGCCTTGCCACGGCGTACATGGCGAGGCCGGACGGCCTGACCCTGTGGGACGAGCCCGACGGGCGATGGAGCCGGCCGCCCGCCTTTGCCGACGGCGCCGGCGGGCTCGTGTCGAGCGCCGACGACATGCTGGCGTTCGCCCGGATGCTGCTGCGGGGTGGCGAGCCGGTGCTGTCCGCGGACTCCGTGAGCGCGATGTGCGCCGATCAGCTGACCGAAGCCCAGAAGGCTTTGGGCGGGCTCGCGCCCGGCTTCTTTGCGCACAAATCGTGGGGCTTCTGCCAGGCGGTGTACGACACCGGCGCGTTCGGATGGAACGGCGGGTTCGGGACGTCGTGGCTGGTCGATCCCAGACGCGAGCTCACCGTGATCGTGATGACCCAGCGCCTGTTCGCGAGCGCCGAGCTCCCGCCGGCCCACCGCGAGATCCAGGCCGCCGCCTACGTCGCAGTCGACTGACCGCGGGAACCCGTACCTTCCGCGGGATGTCGATCTCCACCGCGCTGCGATCGGTCGCCGCGATCCGCTATGTCACGCCGCTGCGCGAGGGCGGCTCGCTGCCCGGGCTGGTCGAGGCCGACGACGACGGCCTGTACGTGGTCAAGTTCCGCGGAGCCGGCCAGGGGTTGCGGGCGCTCGTAGCCGAGGTGATCGTGGGCGAGCTCGCGCGCCGGCTCGGGATGCTGGTCCCCGAGCTCGTCGAGGTGGTGCTCGATCCGGTCCTTGGGGCGGCCGAGCCGGACCCCGAGATCCAGGATCTCATCACGAACAGTGCCGGCTCGAACCTCGGCGTGGACTTCCTGCCCGGAGCCCTGCCGTACACGCCGGGCCGGCCCTGGCGTCCCGACCCGCGGCTGGCCGCCGACATCGTCTGGCTCGACGCGTTCACCACGAACGTCGATCGCACTCCGCGCAATCCCAACCTGCTGATCTGGCACGACCGGCTGTGGCTGATCGATCACGGCGCGGCCTTGTATCTGCAGCATGGCGGCCTCGACCCGGCCGGTCATGCCGACCGCCCGTTCCCGATGATCGCCGAGCACGTGCTGCTGCCCTGCGCGGGCTCGATCCTCGAGGCGCACGAGCGGCTCGCCCCGGAGGTGGACCGCGCGCTGCTCGAGCAGGTGGTCGGGCTGGTCCCGCGGGACTGGTTCGGCTGGGACGGCGGCGACACGTATGTCGAGTATCTCGATCGCCGGGCCCGTAGCGCGGCGTTCGCCGCAGAGGCCGAGCATGCCCGAGCCGGCTCGTAGGCCGTTCTCCTACGCGATCCTGCGGGTGGTCCCGCGGGTCGAGCGCGGCGAGTGCTTCAACGCCGGCGTGGTCCTGTTCTGCCGCCAGCTCGGGTTCCTCGGGGTCAAGGTCGGACTCGACGAGCGCCGCCTGGCCGCGCTGGCCCCGGACGCCTCGGCCGAGGACGTCCGCGCGCACCTCGACGCGCTGGTCCGGGTGGCGGAGGGCGATCCGGACGGCGAGGCGATCGCCGCGCTGCCCGCGTCGGAGCGGTTCGGCTGGCTGGTCGCGCCCTCGAGCACGATCATCCAGCCCTCGGCGGTGCACACCGGGCTGTCCGATGACCCGCAGGCCACGCTGGACGCGCTGTTCGCCGAGCTGGTCGAGCCCGTGCCGGCGTCATGACCGCACCGGTGATCGTCGTCCACGGCGGCGCCGGGGGGTTCGGCCCCGAGCTGCAGGAGCGCGCGTCCGAGTATCGCGAGGCGCTGACGTCCGCTCTGATGGAGGGGGCGCGTGCGTTCGAGCAAGAGGGTGGCGGCGATGCGGTGGAGGCGGTGCGCGCCGCGGTGATGGCCATGGAGGACTTCCCGCTGTTCAACGCCGGGCACGGCGCGGCGCTGTGCGACGACGGGTCGGTCGAGCTGAGCGCCTCCGCGATGCGCGGGAGTGACCGGGCGGCCGGCGCGGTCGCGCTGGTCCGGCACACGCGCTACCCGGTGGCCGCGGCGACCGCCATGCTCGATCAGCCCGAGGTGCTGCTGGCCGGTGCGCGGGC
>DATFDC010000134.1:0-3613 GCA_035252415.1 Solirubrobacteraceae bacterium | reverse complement strand
GTCGATCACCAGATCCCGCCAGCTCGGATGAACCCAACCGATCCCGAGGGGCGTGACCCGCAGGAAGTGGTCGGTTAGCCGGTCGATCAGCTCCCCGGGCGGTCGCCGCAGCCCGCCGCTGTGGTGGCGGCGCACGGTGGCGGCCAGCTCGCGCTCGTCGATCAGGCCGGCCGGCGCGTCGAGCAGCGCGATCAGCAGCTCACGGTGCTCGTCCTCGAGGGCCCGGAACGAGTTGCGCATCGCGTCGGTGGGACGGGCCAGCTCGTCCTCCACGACGGCGAGCAGCGATGGCCCGCCGGCCCGGACCAGCTCGTCGAGCCGGTCGGCGACCAGTCTCCGGATCCGCTCGGGGGTGAAGTGCGAATGCTCCACGATCGACACGCCCGCGGAGCGCACGACGTTCCGCGCCACCTCGTCGGCATCGTGGGCCTTGGCGTGGCGGAACAGGATCAACGTCTTCTCGGCCAGGTCGAGCTCGCTGGCGTCGACGAGCACCTCGCCCGGGGCGGGAAAGTGCTCGGAGCCGCGCTCGCGCTGGACGCGCCGCAGTCCGGCCTTGAGCGGCGCCGGGCGCGAGGTCCAGATCAGCCAGTGCCGGTCGTCGAGGACTCCGAGCATCCGCCCGAGCTCCCGCGCCCACAGCTCCGCGGCGTCGGCCCGGTACTCGGTGGAGCCGAACGCGTCGTCGGCCACGAACACCTGACGGCGCTCGCGGTCGAACGCCCGCCACACCTGATCGGGACTCGTGCACTCGTGCGCCTCCCAGCCGTCGGTCAGCTGGGCCAGCGCCATCATCCGGGCGATCGCGGTCTTGCCCATCTCCGGGGGCCCGGTCAGCACGACGAACCGGTGCCGGCGGAGCACATCGCGCGCCCGCTCGTAGGCGCGAGTCGGCCAGAACACGCGCGCGAGTTCCTGCGCGCCGGACACGTCGACCGTGGAGCGCCGTCCAGCCTCTGCCGCGATCAGCGGCTCGAGGTCGCGCAGGCCGAGCACCGACGGCATCGCGGCCCGCAGCGCCGGTCGACGGTCGAGGCTGTCGCCGAGCTCGCCGGCTCCGAACACGGCGAACTCCCGCTCGGAGCCGAAGCGCTGCGTCAACGCCGCCTGCGCTTCGCTCGTCTCGAGGTTCGTCAGCACGAGAACGCGCTCGAACCAGAAACCGAGCTCGGACGGCACCGACCAGACGCCGGCCATCAGAGCGGTCAGCCGCTCGGCCTGAGTGAGCGACGGTCGCACCCAGACGACGGCCAGCGCGAGCGGACCTCGCAGCCGAATCCCGGCTCGCTCGAGCACCACGTCGGTGTCGACCATCGCGACCCGCCCGCGGTCCGCGCGTCCGAGCCAGGTGACCTCCCGGACCCCCGCCTCTTCGGCCAGCACCATCGCGCACAGACGCTCGAACTGGAGCCACCCCAGCTCGTCGAGACGGTAGGGACCGATCGCCACCGCCCCAATGGTCCCACGCCGATCAGTCGGTGTGGAGGATGCTCAGCGGCATCGTGAAGCCGACATTCCACATGCCGCCGTCGACCACCTCGAGCAGCTTCAGATCGCCGGCCAGGCTGCACGTCACGTAGGCGTCCTCGCGGGTTAGCCCGTGCTCGTCGACCAGCCACGCGATGGTGTCGCGGACGGCCGCCCGGGCGCCCTCCATCAGGTCGGGTCCGATGCCCATCGAGCCGTGATGCCCGGCCGAGTCGACCAGCGGCGTCAACGCGCCGGGGGTCTGGAAGCGTGGGGCGGCAATCGTGCGCGGCTCGACCGTGAAGCGCAGCCGGGCCCGCATGTCGCACTCGAGCGCGGCCAGGCACACCTCGCCGTCGCCTTGAGCGCCGTGCGGGTCCCCGCAGGAGAACAGCGCGCCCTCGCACCAGACCGGCAGCCAGAGGGTGCTGCCGGCGACGATGTGACGGGTATCGACGTTGCCCCCGCCCTTGTGGGGCGGGAACGACGGCGCGCTGGCCGGCGCGTCGGGCTGGGTGCCCATCGTCCCGAGGAACGGCGCGAGCGGGACGGTGACCTGCGGGCAGATCCGCGCGCTCCGCCCGTCGCGCAGGTCGAACGTCTTGACGAACGGCTCGGTGAAGTCTTCCGGCAGCAGGCCGAGGCCGGGCTCGGTCCCGCACCACCCCCACTCGCCCGGGGTCAGCTCGAGTATCTCGACTCGCAGGGTGTCCCCCGGGCTGGCGCCTGACACGAACACCGGTCCGAGCAGGCGGTAGATCCTGTCGAAGTCGAACGTGGTGTCCTCGTAGCGGTCGCCCTCGTGGATCTGCTCGGCCCCGGCCATCTCGAGGTCGAACTCGACCACGTCCCCGGAGGCGACCTCGAGCGTCGGCTCGGTGTCCAGCTCCCAGCGGTGGTGAAACCGGGACCGGTCTAGCTGGTGCTCCATGCCGCGCTCCGTTCCGTCTCGGGGGTCAACGTCACCCAGCTGCGGTCGAGTTCGCGCACCGACCGGCAGCCGGCCAGGGTCATGGCCAGGCGCAGCTCCTCGACCAGCAGATTCATCGCCCGGACGGCGCCCGCCTCGCCCCCGGCGCCCAGGCCGTAGACCAGCGCGCGGCCGGACAGGCAGGCCCGGGCACCGAGCGCCAGCGCCTTCAAGACGTCCACCCCCCGCCGGATCCCGCCGTCCATGTACACCTCGATCTCGGAACCGGCCGCGTCGACGACCTCGGGCAGCACCGAGATCGAGGACGGCGCATGGTCGAGCTGACGCCCGCCGTGGTTGGACACGATCACGCCGCCGATGCCGAGCCGGGCGGCCTGCTGTGCGTCCTCGGCGCGGAGCACTCCCTTGAGCACGATCGGGCCCTCCCACTGCTCCTGCAGCCAGCTGATCTCGCTCCAGCCCAGGCCGGGATCGAACTGGCTGTTGATGATCGCGGTGAGGCTGGGCTGCCCGGCCCCCGACCCCGCCCCGGCCCGGGCCCGGCGCACGCCCTCGGACAAGAACCGGGGCCGGCGTATGAAGTCGACCGACCAGCCCGGCCGGACCACGCCCTGGGCCAGCGTCCTCGCGCTGATCCGGGGTGGGAGCGAAAAGCCGTTGCGCCGGTCGCGCTCGCGCGCGCCCGCCCGTTGTACGTCGACCGTGATCACCAGCGCCAGGTATCCGGCGCTTCGGGCCCGGCCGAGCAGCTCGCGCACGTATCCCCGATCGCGCGAGACGTAGAGCTGGAACCACAGCGGGCCCGGGCTCAGCTCGGCCACCTCCTCGACCGTGCGCGACCCCACCGACGACAGGACGTGGAGCCCGCCGGCGCCGTGCACGGCCCGGGCCACGCCGATCTCGCCGTCGTGGTGGACGATCCCCGTCATGCCCGTGGGAGCGCCCATCAGCGGGACTCCCACCGGCTGGCCAAGCACGGTGGTCGACAGGTCGATGTCGGCGGCGCCGGTCAGCACGCGCGGGAGCACGGCCAGCCGGCGCAGGTCGGTGATGTTTCGCCTGAGGGTCAGCTCGTCCCAGGCCGCGCCGTCGACGTAGTCGAACACCACCCCGGGCACCCGCCGCCGGGCCAGCGCCCGCAGTTCGGCGATGTTGCCGCACCGCTCCAGCCGGCCGGCGTCGCTGAACCGCCGGCGCACCGCGGCGGGCGCGTGG
>DATFDC010000133.1:0-29890 GCA_035252415.1 Solirubrobacteraceae bacterium | reverse complement strand
AATGCCACTAGACCCGACAGTCGAGGAGCAGGAATTCCTCGCCGACACGCTCGGCAGGCTGGGCCGCGCGATGAACTTGCGGGAGGCGGTCGTCGAACCTCTCGTGTGTGCCGGATTGGTCGCCGCGACGGTGGGCGTGTGGTTGATCTGTCCGCCCCATCCGTTTGCGATCGTGCCCGCGCTCGCGTGCCTCGCGCTGCTGGTGATGGCGACACTGGTCCGGATCGACACTCCGTTCGGCTATACGGTTCCGACGCAACTTGCGTTTGTCCCGCTGTTGTTCGTGCTGCCGCCGGCCGTCGTGCCGATCGCCGTCGCGGTGGCCTTCATGCTCGCGCGGATAGTCCCTGTGCTCCGCCGCCAGGTCAGAGCGAGCAGGCTGATCGGCATGACCGGCAATGCGTGGTTCTCGATCGGCCCGGTGGCGGTGTTCGCGCTCGCCGGCGTGCCGCCACGAGCCGCCGGACCGGTGCTGCTGATCGCTGCGCTTGGTGCTCAGTTTGCTGTCGACTTCGCGGTATCAGTCAGCCGGGTCCTAATCGCTCGAGACGCGCCGGTCGCGTCTCAGCTCAAAGAGACCTGGGTCTACAGCATCGATGCCGCGCTATCCGGCATCGGCCTGCTCGTCGCAAACAGCATCCACTCCTCGCCGGAGGCCCTCCTCGCGCTGGTTCCGCTACTGGCCTTGCTGACGGTGTTCGCGCGCGAGCGCAGCCAGCGACTCACCGGCCTGATCGAGCTCAACAACGCATACCGCGGAACCGCGCTGGTCCTTGGTGACGTGCTCGAGGCAGACGACGGATACACCGGCGAGCACTCGCGCAGTGTCGTCGGCCTCGCGATGGATGTCGGGCACAAGCTCGGCCTTGACGCCGAGCGTCGGCGCAACCTCGAGTTCGCCGCCCTCCTGCACGACATCGGGAAGATCACGATCCCCAACGAGATCATCAACAAGCCGGGAAAGCTCGACCCGGACGAATGGGCCGTCATGCAGACTCACACGATCGAGGGTCAGAAGATGCTTGACCAGGTTGGCGGCTTCATGAGCGAGGTCGGGCGGATCGTCCGCGCCCATCACGAGCGTTGGGACGGCGGCGGCTACCCGGACGGCTTGACCGCAGACGCGATCCCGCTCGAGGCGCGAATCATCACCTGTTGCGACGCCTGGAACGCGATGCGGACCGACCGCAGTTACCGAAAGGCGCTCCCCTACGAACTGGCACTGGCCGAGCTGTCCGCGAACTCCGGAGCCCAATTCGACCCACGGGTCGTCGATACGCTCGTATCCGTCGTAGCGCCCAAGCACCAGCTCGAAGTGGCGCAGCACCCGCGGCATCTGCCGGCGAGCCTCGCCACCGAGTCACTCGCCACCTGAACTGGCACTTTGGCCGACGTCGGCCCAGCGCGGCGCGATCGCGGTGGGGTCGACACCGCGTCGGGCAGCGCCGGCAGGCATCTGAACGATTTCCGTTGTTGTAGGCAACCGTTGGTTCACCGGCAAGTCTCCCCAGAGGCTCCCCGACGGCGCAGAGAGGCGTCTCCGCCAACACGGACCTCGATCCCTTCACCGTTTCCGCAAAGCCGTCGCACCTCGCGTGCGCGCATAGGGAGACGGTTCGCGCCGCAGCAAGACGCGCGTTCGAGACATGAAAGCGGGTCTGAGGCCGGGACCGCCGCGTCGCGTGGCGAAGGAATCGTCCGGCGTCGGCAACCGGAGCCGTCTTCCCCCCGGCAACCCCCCCGGGAACGAACATCGTTAGCCGCCAGCCCGGCTGGGGGTGCGGTACCGGCGGATCCAGACGGGGCTCGGCCCAAACAGCCGGAACCTCAGCGGGCGGCTGCCTTGCTGAGGTTGCGCGAGCCGGTAGGTCGCTGCTGCTCCAACTAGCCCGTAGATCAGCCTGCTGGCTGTGTTGGATTCTCCAAACTCGTTACCGGTGAGCTGTGCGACGAGGTCGAACTCGGCTATCGCGATTAACCCCCAGTTGAGGCCGCCGGTGCCGTCAGTGCGTCGGTGATCGTGTCGAGTGTTCGCTGCTACTCCCATTACCCAGGCGGTGAGGTGTTGAACAAGACTTACATCGAATCGTAGACACGTAGGTTGGTAGACGAGTGCGCTGCGTCGAGACGACTCGTATGGGTACACACCTCCCTGATTCCGAGATCTCAAGAAGGCGCGCATGCACACCTGGCTAGACATCGTCGCAGTGGCGCTGATTGTTGTCGGTGGGCTGAACTGGGGCTTGGTCGCGGCTGCGCGACTAGACCTTGTCGCGACGCTTACGGGCGAGCGGTTCGGCCAGACGAACGCAGCGAGCAGACTCATCTACGGGCTAGTTGGAGCCGCCGCGATCTACGGCCTGATCCGGCTCATCACCCGTCGGCCTCGGCTGACCGAACGCCTAGTACGGGTAGTGACCCAATTGGCATGTCCGCGGCCACGTGCGTGCTGAAGAGCGCACACTCTCGCTTGACACGTCATCGGTGCTGTTCGATACCGCCCGCGATGCAGGCTTACTGTGTTACCTCGGTTGCGAGGGTGGCGGTGAGTATTGCCCACGTTGCGTCGCGGCGGCTACTGGCTAAGCGCTCCGTCCACGCGACAGCAATTAGGAGGCAATGTTCACGATCCTCGCGCCTGGTCCATTCGACCAAGCTCCCTTCGATGGTCAGGGATCAAACGTGTCCAGGCTCGCGGCTTCCTTACCCACCCGCCCGTGAATACGAAGCGTGAAGACAAGCGCAATTAGGTTGCAAACCAACGTCGCCCTGCGCGCGCCAAACGGCACGCAAACTCCGGCTCTCGGGTACGTGGATACCAAGTGCCCATGCCGGGCCAGCCACGCATTGTGCTCCTGAGAGCTCGGCGACAATACCCAGCGGACCGCAGAGGTGACGGGGTCAGGCGGGCCACACCTTCGCTTCTGGAAGAGATCGCGGGCACGTTGATCGGCGGGGTGCTCGCTGTGATCGCGACTGTCCGGCGTGGTAAGCCGGTTCACCCGACGGGGGTGGTGTATGACGCGCGTCTTCTCGTGAGCGGCTCCGATGAGGCTCCACGCGGGGCCCGACTCCTGTGCGAGCGGGCGGAGCATCAAGCCGTCGTTCGGTTCTCCCGCGCGCTGGGGCTGCCGCGGCCCGTTCCCGATCTTCTCGGTGTGTCGATCAGGGTACTCGAGCCGTACGGTCCTGGGCGCCACCAAGACTTTCTGCTCGTGACTTCGGTGGACAGAGCGATCCTTCACCACCTCTTCGTGCCGGCCGCGGATGTGCAGCAGCGACCGTACAGCTCGTCGCTGGCGTACCGTGCCGGCAACGAGCGGTTCCTTATCGGGCTCCTGCCAGACGAGCGCTCACCACGTCCGCACGGACGGGACGAGTTTGAACGACTCGATGCAGCCGCCGCGACGGGACGGCTCGTGTTTGGGCTCGCGGTTGCCGATGTCGGGGGGCGCTTTCGTCCCGTCGCAGAGCTGCGGATCGGCAGGCGTCTTGCTGGCGAACTCGACGCGCTGCGCTTCAACCCATGGAACACGGGGCGGGACCTCGAGCCTGCCGGCTGGCTGAATGGTGCCCGCTACCGCGCGTACAAGTTGTCGCAGACCGGCTGGCGCCAAAAACGTGCAGATGGCGAGCGCCGGCAGCGTGCGGCCGAGCACGAGCTGGACAGAGTGTCGGGCGCGCGCGGGTAACGGCTGGCTACTGCGGTCTCGAGGGATGCACCGTGGAGTCAATTTGCAGTCGCGTGACGATCGTCGGGCGATGACGGGCACGCAGCACCGGCTGGGTTTTGCCGTGAAGCTGCTCGGGGCAGGCGGTCTGCCTTCGCACGACACGCGACGGTGGCGCTCACAGCCTCATCTGCGGGTGTCGCTCGATTACCTGCGAGCTATTCTCGACCGACTCGAGGAGCTGGATATCCGGATGTATCGCATGGCTACCGCCCTGGCGCCGTATGCGAGCCATCCGGCGCTGCCCCAGTTTCACCGACAGGTCGAGGACTGCGCCGTGCAGCTGGCGGCGACGGGCGAGGCTGCGCGTTCGCGGGGGATCCGTCTTTCGACGCATCCAGGCCAATACACCGTGCTGAACTCAGATGACCCAGCGGTGCGCGCTGCCGCCGTGGCCGAGCTGGAGGTTCAAGCTTCGCTGCTGGATGCAATGCAGTTGCCGCCCGAGGCGGTGGTCGTGCTGCACGTTGGCGGTGTCCGCGGCGGCACAGTGGCAGCCGGCGAGCGCTTCGTTCGGGGATTCGCGGCGCTATCGGACCGTGCCCGCGCGAGGCTCGTGATCGAGAATGACGATCGATCGTTCGCGCTGGTCGACGTGCTCGGGCTGGCGAGGCGGTGCAAGGTGCCGGTGGTCTTCGACGTGCTGCATCATCATTGCTTGGACCCGGCCGGGATACCAGACCGCGACGCTCTGGATTTGGCGTTGGCGACGTGGCCGGCGGACATCCGGCCAAAGATCCACTATTCATCGCCCCGGCTCGATGTACGGATAGAAAAGCGCCGTTCGGGCCGACGAGCGCAGCAGCGCGTCGTACTGCCACAGCTCCGCGCCCACGCCGACCTGATCGAGCCGATGGGCTTTGAAGCGTTCGTGCGCAGCGCAACCGGAGCGGGTGATTTCGACATCATGCTCGAAGCGAAGGCCAAGGATCTAGCTGTCCAGCGATTGGTGGAACAGCTGCGCGCCAGAGGCATGCCGTTCAGGGATGGAGCACTGAGCCTGATCCCTCAACCAGCCTAAGCCCGCGTCGTGCGGCCCTCCGCTTGGCGCGCCAGGCAACGCTTAGGCGCGGGCTGACGTGCCGCGAGTCGGGAATCCTCCGCGCGGGCGCGACATCATTCCCTCGGCCATTGACTTGAGCCTCCGGAGCGCCTCTCGGTTGCGCAGCCGAATGGCGATATGCCCCAGCGGCCCGGCGGCAACGTTCAGGAACACGTTCTCGAGGTCTTCGACCATGGTCAGGCGCGTCCCGTCGCGCTCGGGCTGCAGGTCTAGAGTGATGCGCGCCGACGGTAGCGGCCGTGCTCGCGCACGTAACTGCAGCCGAACCGGCGGGCGGGCCTGGATAACCATCGTTTCGTCCTTGATCAGCACCGGCGGAATCCCGATCGTGTGCCCGAGCCGCGCGCCCGGGGCAGGCCAGTGTCTATCGGCGGCGCGGATCTCTCTCGATCCCACCACCCATGTGGCGTACGCGCGCGGATCGGCAAGGAGCTCGAATACGTCCTCGACCGGCGCGCTGATGAAGATGTCATTGCGCGCCATCGGCGAAGCCCTCTAAGCGTCTCTTGAGGTCCTCGCGCGAGCGTCCCATGACGGTCTCGTTGAGCACGCGAGCGATTGCGGCAGGGATTCGCAGACCTGGATCTATCCGCAGGTGGAATTGAACCATCGTCATGTGCGGCTTCTCCCGCAGTGCATATTCGCCCTCGAGGCATCGGAAGTCTCCGCCGAGGTACTCGCTGCCGATCCAGTGTGGGCGGCGGTAGAGGTGCCGCAGCCGATAACGGACGGTACGGAGCGTTGCGTCGATCTCGTACTCAACTTCGCGGCCGAGGCCTTCCCGGTTGCGAGACAGAACTCGGCAGCGCCGAACACGGGTTTGCCACTGCGGCATCTGCTCGTAGTCGGTGAGCAGCGAGAAACAGCTCGCGGGGCTCGTCGCGATCTCTATCTCGCGGTTGGCTTCGTAGACGGGCACGTCACCAGCCCACCGCGCGGCGGGTGCTGAGTAGCGCCTCGCGCGAGGTATAGCGCGGCCGCCAGCCGAGCTGCTGGCGGGCGGCGGTGCAGTCGAGGATCAGCGGCGCGAGAAGGGTCTCGGCCCAACCCGAGGCTGGCAGGACCGGCGGGAGTCCTGCGAGCGCGTGCAGTGTTCCTCGCGAGATGTGTTCGGGTACCGGCAGCGGTCGCAACCCGATCAAGCTGAGAAATTCGCTCCCGGCGAGGGGACCGTCACCAGCCAGGTTGTAGGTACCTGGTGCAGGCTTCCCGACGACCGCGGCCAGGAGAGCGTCGGCTACGTCATCCTCGTGAACGAACTGCAGCGGAGCCGGCGGAGCAGGGACGAACGGGCGCAGTCCCGAACGCGCTGCAGCGAGCAGTGCTCGCCGCGTAGCGCGCAGCGCGGGTCGCGGGACGCGTCGGATCGCTGCGCCGACGGCATGCGGTCCGACGACCGCGCAGGGCCTGAAGAAGTAGGCGTCCATGTCGGCTCTGGCGAGTACCTTGCGTATGACCGTCTCGGCCTGCGCCTTGTGGCGGCCATAGAAGTGTCGACCGGAGGCCCGCAACGGGGCGCTTTCATCGACGGGTGCGGTGTCCTTGTCGTGAAAGCCGTAGACCGCGGCCGAGGAGGTGTAGACGAAGCGTTTGGCCCCGGCTGCCCTCGCTGCCCTGGCCAGGTTGAGGGATCCCTCGACGTTTGTCGCGAACAGCGACTGCTCCGGGGAACCTACGCCGTAGAGGGCATAGGCGAGGTGAACAACAACGTCGGCGCCGCGCACCGCTCGATCGACCGCACGTCCGTCCCTGACATCCGCCTGCCGGAACTCGACCTTCGCGGACGCTCGAAGCCCCGGGGCGTGCCGGCCAAGAACCACGATGCGGGTCACGGCATGCGCGTGCTCTAGCCGCGGCAGCAGCGCCGAACCCACGGTGCCGGTGGTGCCCGTCACGACGACCGTCCGCTCCTCAGACAGTGGCCTCGTGACCCGGTGGGATTCGCGCGACACACGGCGGGACGCAGTCATGTCAGCGCGCCTACCCCCTCCGACATCCCGGGGTCTCGCTCGAAGAAGTCCCACACCTCGACGACGTTGCCCTCGGGATCCTCGAGATAGAGTGAGCGATCCCCACCCGGATGCTCTACCGGACCCTGGAAGGTCACGTTTCCTTCGCCGAGTCGCTGCGTGAGCTGGTCGAATCCACCGGGGCTGGCGGATAGCGCGAAGTGCACGTGGCGCCCGCCACGGTCGCCGAACTCCTTCGCTCCTGCGGTCCAGATGCCCAGTCGGGCACGCTCACCGCAGGCAAGCCAGATCCGGTCGGCGTGGTGAGAAATGACACCGCAGCCGAAGCACTCGCAGTAGAACCGTTTGAGGCGTTCAGGAGCCGACGTCTCGAGTGTGACCTCGCAGAACCCGGAAAGCAGTCGAGGGGCCAGCTCGCGGGCGCCGTCCCCCGGTGCTGGGCTTTGGGGCGGGCTCGTGACAGCGGGACGGGACATAGCGTCGGGGGCTAGTCCTCGGCTCTCTCGACCGTGTCGCCCATCAGCCAGAGCGTGGGTGGCCACAAGCCCACGAAGAGTGCGCGCCGTTCGGCGTTCGCGCGAGAGGACTGATCGACGGTCTTCGCACGAATCCAGAGGCCCACGCAAAGGCAGATCGTGCCCAGGGAGGCCGCGTGGAGTTGCCATCCACTCACGCCCAGCTTGCGCAACAAGCCCCCGAACATTCGCCGCATGTACCCTCCGGCCCGCCCACGGAAACCGTGCGCCGGTCACCGCCGCGCCTCGATTCGTGGCACGGTCAATGGGTAGTAGCGTGCGATGTCGATCGAGGTTTCAGCGGCTCGGCGGATCGCGACCGCAGTGACATGGCCCCTGGGGATCGCGATGACCTCGTGGCATTACTTGTGGCGGATACTCCCGGTTTACCGAAGCGAGGGAGAGGGCTCGGTCGACGTCGATCTGCCTCCCGCGCTACCCGAGGACGTCTCGCCGGCGGAACTACAGCTGCCGAAGGATGGCTTTGGCCCGCTGCTGCACCGCAGGTACGCCTGCACGATCGCGGACTCCTCCATGAGCGCCGAGGAGCTGATGCGGGAGCTCTCGGCAAATCCGGACCGGGTTGCCCCGTGGCAGGTCGCGCGCTTTCACAAGACGCGCGGTGAACCCGGAAGGATGTCGCCGGGAGATGAATTCCTGGTGCACATGCCGGGGCCGTGGGACGGACCGGTACGGGCGGTCGACGTGCGGCCCGATCGTTTCCGCTTTGCCACTCTGGCGGGTCATCTCGAGGCCGGCCAGATCGAATGGCGAGCCTGGGACGACGGACGGCTGCATTTCGCGGTCGAGTCCTGGTCGCGCGGAGGCGACCGCTTCTCGGCGTTCCTGCACGACCGGGTGCGCATGGCCAAGGAGGTTCAGCTGTATATGTGGACGTCGGTCGTCGAGCGGGTGCCGAGGCTGGCGGGCGGGCGGCTGCTCGACGGCGTGCACGTCCAGACCCGTCGCGTGCCCACGAGGGCGTTCGAAGGCGCCGCCCCATAATCAGCGAGGGTGTGCAAGCCGGTTTCGGCGGCGCCGTCGTGATGAGCGTCTCGACCAACCTGAAGATGCGGCTGAGCGGACGGGATGCAAGTGATGCTCCCGCCAAGGCCCTCGAGCGGCTGTTCGGGACACGCGTGGAGGACGAGCGGGCCGAGCAGGCTCTCGTCCTGGCTGCGCACGTGGCGACAAGCGTGTCGCTCGGCGTTGTCGCCGCCGGCCTGCGGCGGCGACTGCCGCCGCGGCTCGCGGCGTCGTTCCTGCTCGGCGCGTCGCTGATCCCGGAGCTGGTCGTCGTACCCGCGCTGGGCGCCGCCGATCCGCCGTGGAATTGGTCCAGGTACGGCGCCGCTCAGGCCATCGTTCATCACGCGGTGTACGCGCTCTCCACCGCGGCCATCCTCGAGCGCCTGCGCGCACGGGACTGATCGTGGTCGCGGATCATCGCCGATCGCTCGCGGCTCGCCGCGTCCTCATCACCGGTGGCACGAGCGGCATCGGGCTGGCGACCGCGCAGCAGCTCACCGACGCGGGGGCGCGCGTCATCCTGCTGGCGCGCGGCGAGGCGGGATTAGACGATGCCGCGAGCAGGCTCGGCGGGGCCGCCACCGTGAGCGCGGATGTCGGGAACGCCGCCGAGCTCAATGCCGCCGCAGCTGAAGCCGCCGGCGTGTTCGAAGGCCTGGACGCGGTGATCGCGAATGCGGGCGCGGCGAGTTATGGTCCGTTCACCGAGTCCTCCGTCGGGGATTACGAGCAGACGATCCGCACCACGCTGCTCGGCATGATCATCACCGCGCATGCGGCGCTCCCGCACCTGGAGCAGACGGGCGGACAGCTCGTCGTCGTCGGCTCGGTGGCCGGACGTCTTCCCACGCCCTGGTTGTCCTCCTACGCGGCGGCCAAACACGGCGTGCGCGGATTCGTGCGCTCCCTGGCTTGCGAGCTGACCGCGCAGGGAATACCGGTCGACCTCGCGCTAGTCGCACCCGGGCCGGTGGACACGCCGTTCTGGCAGCGGGCCCGGACACCTGACGGGAGACTTCCGCCCGAGCTCCGCGGCGTGTACGACGCCGATGAGGTCGCGGGGGAGGTGATGCGTGCCCTGCGTGGCGCGGGATCTCTCGAACGCACCGTCGGCGCCCTATTTGCCCCGGCGATCATCCTCGACACCCTCATTCCCAACCTTCTCCTGAGACCCCTCGGGATCGCGGCCCGCCTCGGCTGGCGAGCCCGGGAGGACCGGCCGTCCAGCGGCGGGGACGGGTTCGCCAAGCCCATGGCGAGCGCCCGCCGGAGCGGCGAGCTCAGCAGCCGGCGCTCGCTGCTGCGCCACACCCGCAGCGTCCTGTCGCCGCGGGCGCGACCATGACCGACGTGGTCGTCGTCGGCGCCGGGCCCAACGGCCTGGTGGCGGCAAACATGCTCGCCGACGCCGGCCTTGACGTCGTCGTGTGCGAGGAGCAGTCCGAGCCGGGCGGGGCCGTCCGCTCGGGGGAGCTGACCGTTCCGGGCTTTCAGCACGACCTGTTCAGCGCCTTCTATCCGTTCGCCGTGGCCTCGCCCGCCATGCAGCAGCTCGAGCTCGAACGATGGGGCCTTCGCTGGCGCCGCGCACCGCTCGCGGTCGCGCACCCGACCAGCGAGGGGCCTACAGCCGTCCTGTCCCCAGACCTCGAGGAGACCGCCGCCTCACTCGAGCAGTTCGCAACCGGCGACGGCGAGACCTGGAAGCGCCTGTATCGCCTCTGGTCGTCGATCGAGGCGCCGTTCATGGACGCGTTCACGACGCCCTTTCCACCAGTTCTCCCGGCGGCCAAGTTGGCCGCGCGACTACGAGTCTGGGGCCTGGTTCACCTCGCGCGGCTCGGCGTGCTTCCGCTGAGGCGCTTCGCCCACGAGACCTTCCGCGGCGCCGGCGGGCCGCTCCTGCTCGGAGGAAACGCGCTCCATGCCGACCTCACCCCGGAAACCCCCGGGAGCGCCATCTTTGGCCTCATCCTGTGCGGCATCGGACAGCACTGGGGCTTCCCGGTTCCCGAGGGCGGCGCGGGACGGCTCACCGCCGCGCTCGTGCGCCGCTTGACCGCGGCGGGCGGAACGATCCGCTGCGAAAGCCGTGTACAGGGCATCACCGTGACCGGAGGACGCGCCACCGGCATAACACTCGCCGGCGGAGGGACGATCCCGGCCCGCGTTGCCGTGCTGGCCGACGTCGGGGCGCCACAGCTCTACCGCGAGCTCCTGCCGACCGACGCGGTTCCCGCAGACATCCTCCGCCGCCTTAGGCGGTTTCAGTACGACAACTCGACGATCAAGGTTGACTGGGCGCTGTCCGAGCCGATCCCCTGGAGGTCGGATCCGGTGCGGCGCGCCGGCACCGTACACATCGCGGAGAGCTTCGACCTGCTCAGCGAGGCGACGTCGATGCTCGAACGGCAGATCGTGCCGGCCCGGCCGTTTCTCGTGCTCGGTCAGTACCACATGGCTGACCCGTCCCGCGCACCGGACGGCGCAGAGACCGCCTGGGCCTACGCCCATGTCCCCCAGCATGTCCGCGCGGACGCCAGCGGTGAGCTACGCGGAGTTTGGGACGAGCAGGAGCTATCGATATTCGCCGCGCGCATGGAGGAGGAGATCGAACGCCTCGCTCCAGGCTTCCGGCAGCTCATCGTCGCCCGCAACATCTTCGGTCCGCGCGAGCTCGAGCACCACAACCGCAACCTCGTGGGCGGCGCGATCAACGGCGGCACTGCGAGATTCCACCAGCAACTCATCTTCCGGCCCTTCCCCGGCCTAGGCCGACCAGAGACCCGCATCGACGGCCTCTACCTGGCATCAGCATCCGCGCACCCCGGCGGCGGAGTACACGGGGCGCCGGGCGCGATCGCCGCTCAAGCCCTGCTGAAGCGACGACGCATGGCCGTGCTGCCGAGCCGATCACGACAATGAACGCGCGACACTGGCCAAGACCGTCGCACGGGCCCGGATCGCGGTCGGAGCGGGATCAGCGATCCTCGAAACCTTCCTGTCATGGCGCCTCGATCCGCCGCCATTTGTTGGCGAGGCCGGCTTGTCCATCGCGAGGTTCTCTGATGGGCGCCGCGTGACCGCAGCGATCGGCGCTGGCGATCAGGTCGGCTTTGTTCGTTAGGGGGTTGACGACGTCCGGCGGACAGATCGTCGGTAGTTGAGCGGCTGTTCGAGCTAGCCGGCGTTGCCGGCCACCTCACGAACACCCCGGAGGCGCTGCGCTGAGCGACGCCCCCCGGTTCATAGACCCAGTCGACGACGAGGCGGCGCTTGCCTCGGCTCGCTTCACCCTCCTGGGCGCAACTGACGAGGACGCCTTCGACCGCCCCGGGGTCTCCCCAAAAGTCTCCCCAAACTCAGGAGTTCTCAGAGCACTAAGGAGAACTGAGAGCACCCAGCAGAACTGAAAACGCCCGCAAATAACTCAGATGACCTGAATTCGGCGCGCTGCAAAGCCGTCTACACCGGTTCGATTCCGGTCGTCGCCTTCGTTTTGCCTGCAAATCAGCGGTTGTTGTATAGGCAACCTCTTGTTTCACCGGCAAGTCTCCCCAGGTCTCCCCAAGACGGCACAAAAGGCGGTTACGCCAAAGCGGGCGGGCTCGTTCGGCATCCCGGCAGCATCAAGAGCAACGGCACGCAGCCGCGATCCGCTGGGTCTCCTCGCGACTCGCTAGGGCTAACGTGCATTCGATGCTGAGCACGGATTTGCGAAAGCTGCGCGAGGGATGGGTCGAGATTCCATTCTGCGCGCTCGCCGAGCCCGAAGAGGCGGTCGCCCGTGTCAGGACCGCTGGCGTTACCAACGACATCGAGGTCGTCCCGGCACCTCGTCCGTACCTTGATGGCGCGCCGGGACGCGTGACGGGTACCCAGCCCCGCGACGGCGAACTGGTAGCACCCGGTGAGAAGGTCACTATCTGGGTCAACCCGGGCCAGGTCGCGCCGCTTTCCGACCGCGATCTGCGCGTGATTGAGCTGCTCCAGCAGCAGGCCGACCAACAGCGAGCAGAACGAGAACAGATCTTCATCGACTCGCCAAGCCCGCGCCGAAATCCCGACCCGCCCCCGTCGGTGCGCGCCCTGCTCACAGCGGACATGCTGGCGCAGCTGGATGATCGGCTGCGGGACGCAGGTGCGCTGCTACCGAACAGATGGCGACCAGGCCTGTCCGATGCACGGATCGACGCGCTCCTGCTTCCCGCCGGTATCGATCTGCCGGAGGAGGCTCGGTTGTGGTGGCGCTGGCAAAACGGTCAAGAGATCACCCCTGATGGACGGGTCCATACCCTCGGTGGCCGACAGGTTCCGCCGCTCGAGTACGTAGTGGAGTGGTATGAGAACTTCCGGGGCATCCACCACGCCGCCTTCGGCGTCGACGGCCTGCTCTTGGCGCTAATGGAGCAGCCAGTCGTCTACTTCGACTGCAGCCGCGGTTCCGATGAGCCTGTCCCCGTGTACACGATCGGACACGGCGACCTACCTCGCCTCGTCCTCGCCTCGATCGGCGATCTGGTGCTGGCCATCCACGAGCTTCTCGACTGTGAAGCGTGGTTCGTTGACTCCGAGGGGATCGTTCGCAGCGACTGGGAGAAGAAACCCGAGCACCTCGGATTCCTGTAGGTGAGGGACGGTCCAACTCGGCCGCCCGAGGCGGAGCTGGAGCTAAGGCGGGGTGACGGTCCGCTTCCTCTGGCGGCAATGGTGCAGGCCGAAGCGGCCAAGACCAACGCGTCCGCGATCGCAACGAGTGTCCGCCGAGCGGCCGTGCGCGCGCCCGGTCAATCAGGGAGCTCGGTGCGCAGGTCGAGCCCTGGGCAGCCGAAGAACACACCATCGTGGGCAACAAGCGGCAGCGCCCACCGGATCGCGGCTGCGGCGATCCACAGGTCGGCGTTATGCAGCCGCTGATGAAGGGCATGGCCGACCAGCCGACACTGGTTCCGAAGCTGCGCGACCGCCTCGATGGTCTCGCCATCCAGATCGAGCACCCGGACGCGATTGGTCATCTGCTCAACCTCCCGTAGCCGCCTCGGACCCCAGCCCGCATTCAGGGCGCCGTAGCGAGCCTCAGCGATGGTCTGGGGTGAGACCGCGACCTGCTGTCCAACGAGATGATCCGCATACTGCAACGCGAGCGGGGAGCCGCTCCCGCGCAGCCACGCCGTGAACACGTTGGTGTCGACGACGACCCTGCCGGTCAATCGTCGTTCAGCGCCGCCTGGAACGCCTCCCACTCCTCATCGCTCAGCTCCGGGATCGCGAGGTCATCGACCGACGTGATCACCGGCACGCCCGCCATTAGTTCGTCCAGCGTGCGTGGCCGGCGGAACCTGGCATCCGCCTGGTCGATCTCGTCTCGCTTGTGGGCTCGGTCCTCCATTGGTGCTCTCCTCGTCCAAGTCTACGACCGGGATCGGCGCGGGCCCGAGGTCTCCCCAAACTCAGGAGTTCTCAGAGCACCGAGGAGAACTCAGAGCATCTCGCAGAACTGAAATGCCCTGCAAATAAATCAGATGCCCTGATTCCGCGCGCTGCAAAGCCGTCCACGCCGGTTCGATTCCGGCCGTCGCCTTCCTTTTCGCCTGCAAATGCCCGGTTGTTGTGCGGGCAGCCTCTTGTTTCACCGCCAGGTCTCCCCAAACGCTCCGCAAATGGCCAGAAACCCGTCTACATCAAGCCCCCCAGACTTCGCTACTCGGGTTCTCGCTAGCCGTTTCGCCTCCTATCCGCGCAAAGTGCGACTGGCAGCACCGGCAGCAAGATGCCCGTCGGCACGCGGATGCAGGTGATTTCAGCGGTCGTCACCAGGATCGCCCGGAACGCGGATCACCCGCGGTCGGCGATCTCAATGGCGGAACCCTCAGCGAACGCCCATCCTGAGGTGAACGTAATGAACCCGTCCGAGTCGAGTTCGCTGCACCGGGCCAGACCGATTCTTCGCGCGAGGCGCTGCGCGGCAGCATTGGTTGGTCGAGTGCGCACGACAACGGTGCGGGCCCGGTCGTGCTCCTGCGCCGCGGCGAGCGCCTCGCGTGCCGCTTCGCCAGCGAGACCCTTGCCCCAGGCAGTCGGCGTGAAACGGTAATACAGATTCCAGATGGGCAGGCCGCGCAGCACGCCAGCCTTCACGCCGGTGATCCCAATGATCTGTCCGTCGTGCTCGACGGCCCAGAAACCGACCCCGTATTCGCGCCAATGGGCGATCGCCATGCGGACGGTGCGCTCGCTCTGCTCAAGACTCGGAGGTCCGGTCGGACTGTGCAGATTGGTCTGGGGGTCGCTGCCGATCGCGACCAGAGCCGGGACGTCACGTTCAGTCGGACGCCTGAGCCGTAGGCGCTCGGTGACGCGGTTGGTGAGCTCCTCGCCCATTCCGTGATCCTAGGGCGAGGTCACCGACCGAGCGTCGATAAAGGTCAATCGGGTGCGGACGCCGCCCCGGAAAGGAACCGCGGCCGGACGCTTGGTCTGCGTTACTCGTCTCGGACGCGCACTCCGCATGCGGCAGCGAAGACGGCGGCAGCACCGAGTACGTCGTCCCAGCTCATCGTCACGCCGCGTAGCCCCTGAGCCCCGCGGATCCCGTCGAGGCGACAACGGCGCAGCTCGACCTCGACGAACCGTCCCCTCGAGAAATCGGCGCCGGAAAGATCGCAGTCCTCAAAGCACACCCCGCGAAGCTGGGCCTCTTGCCAATCGGTCGAGCGCAGATCGCAGGCGGCCAAGCGCACGTTGTGCAGATGCGCGGTCGCGAACGTAGCAAAATCGGCGCGGCAGTCCTCGGTCAGCGGCTCACCGAGGTCGGCGCCGATGAGCACCGCGCCGGTTAGCCGTCCGCCGTGGACCTCGACCCGGCGGAGCCGCGCGTCGCGCAGATCGGCGTTGGCCAGGTCACAGTCGCTTAGCTGGGTGTCGCGCACATGAGCGCCGGTCATCCGCGCACCGGCCAGCACCACGCGTTCAAGCACGCAGGCATCGATTCCGACACCGGGCGCTCGGAACTCGGGAACGGCGGCGTCGGTCAGCCGCGCGGCTTCAAGCCCCTCCCGGTCGAGTGTCGTAACTGCGTCCAGTTCGGGCGGCAGGTCGGGCGCATCTGGTCGCATCGTCTAACAAGTCAAGCACCGCGTCCGGTACAGGATCCACCACCGAGCGCATCCGCTCGACACCCTCTGGGGCTGGAGCCCAGAGCGTGCGTCCCAGCAGCCCGGTGCGCTGAGCATTCGCGCTCGCCGGGGGTCCAACGAACAGCGTCACTCCACGACCCGCGGGCGAAGAATGCGGGACACTGCCGCGGGCGGGAAGAGCCCTCAGTTTCGCCAATAGCCGCGCTCGAGGCCTGCTCTGCCTTTGCGAGCGCTAGACAGCTGCGCCGGCCGTGTGCCCACCCGAGGTCTCCCCAAAAGTCTCCCCAAACTCAGGAGTTCTCAGAGCACCGAGCAGAACTCAGAGCACCTCACAGAACCGAAAACCCCCGCAAATAACTCACACGCCCTGAATTCCGCGCGCTGCAAAGCCGTCTACACCGGTTCGATTCCGGTCGTCGCCTCTCGATCTACCTGCAGGCCGGGGTTGGTGTGTGGGGCAACCTACCCCATGGACGCCGCGCCCGCTGGCTCGGGCGAGCATCTACGCGTACGAGCGTTTCGACGACCGCGCGAACGGTGTGCCCCCTTTCGGGCCGCCATCGCCGGAAAGGCCCCCCAGCGCGTCTGGACTCTCGTCGTGGGGGGAGTCGTCCGCTGTGGAGCAGCGGGGTGTTGTTTACCATGCTCGCTGACGACATAAGCTTGCGACTCTCGCGATGGATCGTTCCGGTGAGCTTTATCCAGGTGCTGCCGCGCGGCTGGCGCTGCGGGCGCTGCCGTACCTGTCGCTGATCGTGTTTGACCGTGAGCTGATGGTGGTGCTGGGTGCGGGTCGCGTACCAGCTGGCGACACGGACGCGCGGGCGATCGAGGGCGAGCTGCTGTCGCATTGGTTCGGGGCAGAGCATTGGCCGGCGCTCGAGCCGTTGATTCACGCCGCCCTGGAGGGCCGATCCGGTTCGGTTGAGATCGAGGAGGGCGCCGGCGGCCGTTCGTATGAGGTCGGCGTCGAGGGACTCCGCGACGAGCACGGGGTTGTTGTGGCCGGTGTGTGCTTTTGGCGTGACGTCACCGAGCAGCGGCGGCTGGCCTCAGAGCTCGAGCAGCGGGAGCGGTTGATGGCTCTGGCTCATGACGCGATCATCGTGCGCGAGCCGGCGTCGAGCGCGGTGACCTACTGGAACCGCGAGGCGGCCGAGATCTACGGCTATGGGGCGAGCGAGGCGCGCGGGCGCGTTACGCATGATCTTCTCGAGACCGAGTTTCCGGACTCTCGCGAGGCGGTTGACCAAGCGCTGAATTCGGTCGGGCGGTGGGACGGGGAGCTGACGCACACCCGGTCTGACGGTCGGCCGATCGTCGTCTCGTCGCGCCAGGCGCTTGTGCGCGACGACCGCGGTGTCCCGCTTGGGGTGATCGAATTGAACTCCGATATCACCGAGCGCAAGCACGCCGAGCGCGAGCTGAGGGTGGCCGAGCAGCGATTCCGTGGGCTGCTCGAGTCGGCGCCGGAGGCGATCGTCATCGTTGATGAGGCCGGCACGATCGCGTTGGTGAATGCGCGCGCCGAGCAGCTGTTTGGCTACTCGCGCGAGGAACTGGTGGGACAGCCGGTGGAGATGCTGCTGCCAAAGGCGCTCGGACCGCGCCACCTGTCTCATCGCGAGGGCTTTATGACGGAGCCTCGCGCTCGGGCGATGGGCGAGGGACTGGATCTCCGCGCTCGGCGCAAGGACGGCACTGAGTTCGCGGCCGAAATCAGTCTCAGCCCGATGCGCACCGAGAGCGGGCTGCTCATCTCCGCCGGGATCAGAGACGTCAGCAAGCAGCTCCTACGCCAGCTCGAACAGGCGCTGGTGCCGCGGATGGAGATCAGCGATCGATGGCAGCTGGCTTGGCGGTATCGCCCGAGTATGAACGCGATGCTCCTGGGTGGCGACTTCATCGGCGTGTGCGAGCCGCCGAACGGGTCGCTATCGCTTCTGATCGGAGACGTCACCGGCCATGGGCCCGCAGCGGCCGGGACCGGCGCGATGCTCCGCGCCGCCTGGTTGGGCGCCGCCCAGGCCGGCGTTCCCATGAGGTCGCTGCCGGAGCTGCTGCATCGCCTGCTCGTCAATCAGGCCGATCGGAGCGCCAGTCCACTGGCCACGGTCTGCCTGATTGAGATCGACCCGCGAGCGGGCGAGCTGCGGCTGATACGCGCCGGCCACGACTGTCCGCTACTCATCACACCCGGTGGTGCTGCTCCGATCGATAGCGAGCATGGTCCCGCGATCGGGCTCGACGGCGCCAGCCACTGGCCGCTTGAACGAATCGGGCTCCGCGATGAGGCCGCGGTCATGCTGTTCACCGACGGGCTGACCGAACGCCGCCCCGCGCCGCGAGCTCCGCGCCTTGGCTACAGCGATCTGGCCCCCCGACTCGACGCAACAGCGATGCTGACGGCGCCACCCGGCCGCGCGATCGACACGATGCTTGCCCGGCTCTTCCCGCAAGGCACCGAGCAACTCGAGGACGACCTCGCCGTGATCCTGGTGAACCTCAGACAGTCAGCGATCGCCACAGAACCCTCCCGGCGCCTGCGCATCGCCAGCAGCAACTAGGCGGACTGAGCCACTTCAATCCCAGCCTGTCTAAGTCGGAAGCTCGAGCTCCGCCCAGACGCGGTAGCCGTCGTCCCGTCGCTCGGTTCCCCACGCGGCGGCCACCTGCTCGACGACCTTCAGCCCGAGCCCTCCCAGCTCGACCGGCCTCTCGGCAATATGCGCGCTCTGGCCCGAAGCGCCGGGATCAAGAACAGCGATCCGGATCCGGCCGTCCCGTGTGATGCGCACGGTCAAGAGTTCGTCCTCGGCGCACATCGAGTGACGGACCGCGTTCGTGACTAGCTCGCTCGCCACGAGCATGGCATCGTCGAGCGCCCCATCCAGCTCACGAAGATTTCTCACCTTCTCGCGCACCGCCGCCGGGGCAAGCTCGTCGCAAGGCACGCACAAGTGCAGGACATCTGCCACATCGCAGTGGTACCCCAGTTGCCGAGGTCGTATGAGCGTCGGAGCTTGCCGACGTCATCCTCGATCATCCGCCGGGTCCTTACGCCGAAGCTCCTTTGCGTAGCGGCGCCACAGGGTTGATCGGCTCACGCCGAGTGCTTCGGCGATGTCCTGGCTGCGAACGCCGGCACGCGCCGCCTCGGTTATCAGGCGGCGAAGCTCTTCGTCCTGGCGGTCCTGTGCTACGCGCAGTTGCCGAAGCGTTCGCGGCTCCACAAACGCCGTAATAGCCACAAGCGGGCCGCAGCTAACGGCGGTCCGGCCAGAAATGCGAGTGCAGCCCGGCCAGGTCGACCGTTCGGCGCACCGCCTCGCTGACCTTCGGGTCGATGTCCAGCCGCCATCCGTCAGAGCGGGACTCGGCGAGGGCGGTGATCAGCTCCCGCAGGCCGCTGCTGTCGATGAAGTCAAGCGCGGCGAGATCCAGGCGGACGTCACATCCCGCCTTCCGCAGGTGTCTGAGGCGCTCGCCGAGCATCGCGGCTACGGCCAGATCCAGCTCCCCGCTCAGGACGAGGCGCACCGTATCGGGATCATCGAACACCTCCCGCATCCCGAACTCGACCGTCTCGTGGAACGAGCCAGTCATCGCGCTGCTCCTGCGCGAGACGCCGACGGATCGCCGCCCCAGACTGCTGCCGGTGCCACGGTGAACGCGTTGATCGCCACGCCTCGGCGGGGTTCGACTCCCGTCTCGAGCAAACTCGCGGTGGTGACCGCATGGCGCCCCTTGCGGCCGGGCGAAAAGCTGTAGTCGGCAAATGGCTGCGCGGACATTCAGCCCCTTTGAAGCGCCCTTAAGAGTGTCAAGATGAGACGCGCACGTCAAGCCGCAACTCGTAGTGGAGATCGCGCAGGCGCTGCTCGCCTTCCTCGGTTCGATTCCGGTCGTCGCCTCTAGATCTATTGGCAAATCGGCAGTTGTCCTACAGGCGACGCGATCCTCATAGTGAGTTCGAGGGGCAGGTGGGGCGGTAGACGCGGTTTGGCAGGAGGTCGCGCCATTCATCGGACGTGAGGTCGCGGCCGGCGACGCGGCAGGCGAAGCGTTCCCAAGCGCGCGCGTCCATCGGCCACTCGATCGCGCCTTCGTACAGGACGATGAGCAGCCGGCCGTTGGGCTCGAAGAACGCTCCTGGCTCGCCTATGTCATACGGACCGAACGGGTTGCCGACGCGCTTGCGCGACTGAAGGTCCCACACGCTCACGGTGAAGTCCCCAGCGCCAACCGCGAGGCCCCCTCCATTGGGGGAGAAGCTCAAGAAGCGGGGACACTGCCGTCCTGCGATCCGATGAACGCGGTCGTGCGGCCTGGGTCGACCGCCATCACCGACTCGTAACCATGTGCGACGAATGACTCGTCCATCGTCCCTGGTGGGGCGACGTTCCACACGTGGACTCCGTCGAACGCCTCAGCCACGATCTCCGAGTCGCCCGCGATGAAGGAGATCCCGCGAATCCACGCGTTGGACAGGCCGGCGCCCAGCGTGCGGAAGTGACCGGTGCGCAGGTTGAGCACGGTCACCCAGGCGCTGCTGATGGGGTCGGCGAATGGCGTGTTCCGACCGAGTGCCACTTCGCTGCCGTCGGTGGAGATCGCCGGAAGGCCTCCGATCGGGTACTGCCGGAGGATCCGCCCGGTGGCGGGGTTCCACAGGATCGTGTTCCCATGCTGCGCCGAAGTCAGGAGCACGCCGTTCGGCATGAACGCGACGTGGGACTCCTCTTGGATCGTCGAGCTCTTCGGGTACGGGCGCTCCCAGCGGACGCGACCTGTGTCCGGGTGCAGCACCAGCACTCGTGCCGCCGATGGGACGCCGCCGAAGTCGGTCTCCCGGATCAGGCTTACCGCGATCGAGCGGCCGTCCGGCGAGTAGGCCACGCCGGCGGAACCGAGCGGCGGCGTCGCGGTCGGTGTTTGCCACACCAGGAGCTTGCGGGCCTGCCGGGAGGTGACGTCGATCGCTTCGAGCGTTGAGCGACTCGGCTCGACGACGACGACCATCAGCCGTCGGCCGTCAGGCGAGAAGCTCATCGCCCGTGTGGCGACCGGGGCGCCCAGATTCACGTCGTTGCCGACTCGACTCCAGGTGGCGAGGTTGACGAAGCGCACGAGGCCCGCGTCGTCCGCGATTGCCAGCAGCCGGCCGTCGGGACTCACCTGGACGGCGGTGACAAGGTCGGTGAATGTCCGGCGCAAACTGAGCAGAGCCGGGTTCTTCTGGAGGACCGCGAGGAGATCGGAACGGGTCTCGACGAGCTGACCGGCAATCCGCCCGCTGCATCCGTGGCATGCAGGCCACGTGGCCGCCCTTCCGCCGCCGCTGGAGTTCGGCAGGCAGCGCGGCAGGGCGGCCGGAATCGAGCGAGATACAGGTGGCGGCGTCGGCCGCGCGCGACTCTCGGGATGTAATCGAACCGTTGGAGGTAGTCATGGTCATTCTGGCCATCGTTCTGATGGCGCTGGTGAGCGTCGTGATCGTGCCGTTGTCGACGTGGCGCATCTGCACGCCCAGGACGTGAGGAGCTCGGCATGACGATCGAGGATGCACACGCTCGGCCCTCGCGGCGCGGTTTCTTGGAGGGCGTGGGTGCCGCCGGCGCTGGGCTGCTCGCGAACGGTCGGACCGCTATGACCGACGGCATCACGCTCGGCCCGGTGGGCGGCCGGATCGTGACCGAGACGCTGCTCGGCCTGCTGCGCGCCGATCCGACCAGCTACCTCAGTGTCTACCCGCGCTTCACCCCGTTCCTGGACGCCGACCTGGCCCTCGGTCCAATCTCGATCCGGAGATCGCCGGCAGCCGCAACTACAGCCGGGCGCATTTCCTCTACTACGCGGGCGTCGTCGCTCCCGGGCGCTACCGCTGAGGGCCGTAGTCCATTCACCGTTCAAACCAAGAGGAGGTTCTCTCATGAGACCCGTATCGACGATCCAAACCACCTTGGCCCCGCCACACGATGGGAGGACGCGATGAGGTTCAACCCACGCGCAGTCCTGGTTGCCCTGGTCGGTGCCGGCGCCTATATGTGCCTGGCCCTCCTGTTCAGCTCGCCCGCCGGCGCCGCGACCAGTCCTTGTTCCGACACCGTGACGAGCGCACCGACCAGCCCCGCGACCGTGTCGGCCACATGGACGCCCGACTATGGCAGAGTGCTCGTCGTCGGTTCGGGGGCCTATCAGGGGTGTTCTCTGTACCTGCTCACCTCAGACCAGCTGCAGAGCTGACCGGCGCGCCGTACGCGTGCAGCGACAACCTGAACGTCTAGATGCTGCCCTGCGACACGGTCCTGTGGCCGGCGCTGCTCACCGAAGGCGCTCCGATCGCCGGGCCGGGAGTCAACCCCAGGCTCCTCGGAACGGTGACCCGCACCGACCTCGGCCTGCCCGACGTCTCGTCGGTGACACAGGTGACCTACGCCGGGTCGCCGTTGTACCGGTTCTTCCGGGACACATACCCCGGGGACACGGCCGGCGCCAACCTGAACGATCCAGTCAGCACCCCCGCGGGCATCTGGTACCTGCTCAACTCGCGTGGGGGCATTCCGGCGACCGGACGGGCTGAGTTGGAGCTCGAGTCGGCTCCGCTTAACGGCACTGGGCCCGTGGAAACGGTACTGGGCGCAAATATGGACAATGACTACAGCCCGTTCCAGAACCAGCCATTCCCGGTCTACACCCTCAGCCGGCAGCATGGCAGCTGATGGGGCCACCTCAGAAGCCACTGGCGGGGCCGCGAGAACGCCTGCCAGGGACAATGCGCGGTTTTCTGGCCACCCGTCCTCACCACGGGGTGGCCCGAAGCCGAAACCGGCGTTGACCAGCGCGCGATCGGAGTCATCGTGCGGCCCGACGGCAGCCAGCAGGTCACCTACCACGGGCGGCCGCTGTACCTGTTCAACAAGGACGCCTACGTCGGGGGCAAGAGCCCCGTCGGAACGCAGGGCATCTATGGAGCGGGTGACCTCACCCCGTCAGGCGTGTTCAACACGATCATCCCGCCGCTGCCCTAGACCCCGTCCCCATCGACACCAAGGAAGCCCCGGCGACTCGATCGACCGGGGCTTCTCATCTCCATGGGCGGGCTGAAGCTGTGGCCCGCGGCGGGACAGGCCCGGTCGGCCGAGCGCTCGCCAACGCGCCAGCGGGGGCCGCGACGTTCAGGTCGAGCCGGTCGGTGGCTCCTTGCCATCCGCGCGGGAAGGTTGACGCGCGTCGACGAGGTCGCTGATGATCTGGAAATCACCCACGTTTTCCGTCAGCAGCGGGACCTTGTGGACATTCGCGGTCGCCGCGATGGCAAGGTCCATGGTCCGCTTGCGGGGCTGTCCGCCACGGGTGCCCACCGCAGCAGCGAGTCTCCCCCACTCGCGTGCGACCTCGGCGGTGATCGGCAGCGGATCGAACGTCGACTCAATCGCACCGAGCCGCTGCGTGCGCACCGCCCGCTCGTCAGCGTCCACTGCAATCAGGACTCCGAAGTGCAGCTCGGCGATCGAGGCGACGCTCACCGCAGCCTCCACACCCTCAGGTGAGGCGTCGCTGATGAGAACCGACGTATCGAGTAGCGCCCGCACCGGCTTAGGCGAACGGATCCATGATGGTGCCTGGGAACTGCTCGATGTCAGGGGCAAGCGTGCGTGGTGTGGGTGTACGCCAGACCGCCTCAAGCGGACCGCCCCCAACCCACTGGCGTCGACCGGTGGGAACGAGCCGCGCCACTTCCCGCCCCGCGACCGTGATCGTGATCTCCTCGCCGGCCTCCGCGCGTCGCAGCACTTCGCCGATGTTGTTCCGAAGTTCCTTTTGGGGGATCGTCGCCATCCGACATGACACGGTAGCAGAACTGCTACCGGGCCTGGGCCGTATCCGCGATTCCGCCACTCGTTTGCCGGCTCGTTCCACTTCGTCGTGGGGAGCGAGGCTCATCCCTCGACGGCGCGGTTTCTGGATGCCCCGCGCCAGCACCGCGGGTGTCGCTTCGGCATGACGCAAACGCCCGCGGTGCCGATTCGGCCTCGGGACTCCCGGGTGAAGCGAACAAGCGGAGGGCCCCAGTTCGACTCCGGGGGTCTCCCCAAAAGTCTCCCCAAACTCAGGAGTTCTCAGAGCGCTGAGGAGAACTCAGAGCATCTCACAGAACTGAAAACCCCTGCAAATAACGCAGATGACCTGAAATCGACGCGCTGCAAAGCCGTCTACACCGGTTCGATTCCGGTCGTCGCCTTCCTTTTTGCCTGCAAAGAGCCAGTTTTTTCGCAGGCGAAGCTGTGGGCTGTCGAAACGGCGCAAAAAGCCGTCTACACCAAGCACCCCTAGACCCCCCACGCGACAAGCTCCCGCAAAGCCGCTTCCCCTCTATCCGCGCTAAGCCTAAGCAGGTCGTTTGGCAGGTGCGGCGGGAGGCTCCTTCCGAGATGAACGCAGGAGCCGCGCGTCCGTGTTGCCGGCTTGCTGTCGCGATGTTCGAAGGTCCGCGGGAACCGACGGTCGGACGTGTCCTGATCGCTGCGTGCGCGCCGGACGACCGCGGTGGCCACCTCGCGACGCATGTCGACGTGGAACCCCGGTACGTTCATCCAGCTCGCTTCTGAAGGCCGGATGATACGCCCACCAGCCTCGCGAGCGAACCTCGCCCGCCGGTCTGCGAACGGTCGGCCTTGGCGGTCCTTGTCCAGTTCTTACAGGTCCAGGCGGGCTACCGGTGTTGTTCGATTAGCTGCTTGGCCATCGCTTGGGCGCGTTTGCCGGCATCGGTGTCGCCTGCGGCAGCGCAGACGATCGATCCTTTCATCAGGATGTGCCAGGAGCGGGTGAACGACTCGGTGGCGCGCAGGCCGGCTTCCTCGGCGAGTTGCGTGATGATCGCGCGGACGTTCCCGATGTGCTCGATGCTGGCCTTGCCGGCTGGGTGGGTGGGGCCCAGCTCGAGGAGGACGTTGACAAAGGAGTCGGCCTCGAAGTCTTCGCGATGGAACCATTCGTTGAACAGGTCGAAGATCGTGAGCAGTTGTTCCTCTGGGGTGTCGGCGCGGTGCCTGGCTTCGGCGTCGATCCAGGCGTTCGTCCAGCGTTCCTCGCGGAGGTTGAGGAACTCGAGGACGAGAGCGTCCTTGGAGGGGAAGTGGTTGTAGAAGGTGGCCTTGGCGACGTCCGCCTGCCGGATGATCTCGTCGACTCCGATGGCCTGGATGCCGTGGCGGGAGAAGAGCTCGTACGCCGTTTCGAGGATCCGGTCGCGCGCGGCCGGTCTGGCGGTTGTCTCTCGGCTGGCTGCCACGACACCGAATCATAGCCAACAGACCGGTCTTTCTGTACGACACGTACCGGTCTGTCTGGATAGCTACAGGGCTATGCGGTCTGTCTGAGTGCTCCAGTTATTTAGCAACGTCATCGAGCAGAAACTTGACAGACAGGTCCGTCTAGTGTAGATAGAAAGGTCTGTCTAGCTATGTCCGCTAGGAGGGACGGATGGAAGGCTCGACCGATGAGCGCTTGGTTCGCGATGCTGGCGGTGACCGAATCGTCGACCTGGCGGGCCACCGCCGCGTGACGACGGATGTCGAGGTACAGGCCGCGACGCGGGTAGAAGCGCCGCCGGCAGGATTGGATGTACGGCGCGTCGATCATCCGCTCGGCGTGGTCTTGACTCTGGCTGGCGAGTTGGATCTCGCCACGGTGCCGGTGCTGCGGGAATGGCTAGATCAGGTCTGCGCCAAAGTGGCGGTGATCATCGACCTGTCTCGGGTGCGGTTCATCGACTCGTCCGGTCTTGATCTGCTGGTGCGCGCCGAGCGCCACCTGCGCGACTCTGGCGCACAACTCGTGCTGGTGCGTGGCCCGCGGGCTGTGCACCGCGTCTTTGAGCTCACGAGCCTGGATTCGCACTTCGAGTTCTGCGACTCCCCGAGCGCGACCTCACGAGCCGAGCTTGTGCGACGCATCGAGTCTCGGCGGATCCCCAGGCCGCCGCAGGCCGACAGCACCGCGGCCGAACTCGACCGCGACCTGGGAGGAGTGACGTCGTCATGAGCAGCGCTCCGGCTGGCCGCGAGAGGGCTACGCGGGAGCTGTTCGAACGCTGGCGCCGCGACAAGGACCCCCACGCTAGGGAGTGCCTGGTGGCGTGCTACCTGCCGCTGGCGCGCAAGCTTGCCACTCGCTATCGCGGCCGGGGCGGGGAGCCGTTTGACGATCTGCTCCAGGTCGCAAGCCTGGGACTGCTGAGAGCGATAGACCGGTTCGACCCGGACCGAGGGACGGCGTTTTCCACGTTTGCGGTACCGACGATCCTGGGCGAGCTGAAGCGCTACTTCCGCGACACGGGATGGTCCGCGCACGTGCCCCGCGGACGGCAGGAGCTGGCGCTGAAGGTGCAGGAGGCCGAGCAGGCGATCAGTTCCCGCCTCGGGCGATCACCAACGGCTGCCGAGCTTGCGCAGTACATGGAGCTGAGCGTCGAGGAGCTGCTCGACGGGCTGGAGGCCGCGGCAGCACACCACGCAACCTCGCTTCAGGCGCCGCACGACGAGCTAGATGGCGAATGGCGGTCGCTGTCCGATCTGCTCGGGCAAGACGACCCTCGCTTCGAGCACATCGACGCGAGCCTGACGATTACGTCCGCGGCAAAAGAGCTCTCCGAACGTGAGAGACGCGTCCTCGAGATGCGGTTCTCTGGCGAGCTCACCCAGAGCGAGATTGCCAAACGGATCGGCGTCTCGCAGATGCAGGTTTCCCGGATCCTCCGCGGCGCACTAGCGCACCTGCGTGACCTCGCCCTCGCTGAATATGACGCCGAACAGCCGTGAAGTCCCAATCAACGCACCGAACCGGCACTGTCCTCCTCCCACCCCAGGCCCCCCCGCCGAGCGACTCTCTCCCGCGGCGGCGGGCCAGCCGCCCTCCCGCACAACCACCTCCCGCGGAGCGCTCGGTCGCACATCGCGTGCGCCCGACGTGATCCTCTCCAACCTCATCGACACCAGCACACGCTCTAGCGCCCACCGCTGCACCCGCGCCGAAATCACGACAGACACCATTGCTGAGCTACCACCCCTTCCCTTCTCACCTTGCAACCCGCGATCACGGTCCTGCAATCGGTCCTGAAGGACACGTCCTCGCCGAAGAAGGAGTCCCGCGCGCGCGTTCGCAGCGCTCCTCCAGCCCGCCAGTGTCACCCGCACACCGTCGCGCACAGGCGCTTGGTCACCGACGCACTCGCCCGCCATGCAACGGCCAGGGGTCGTGAGGATGCTTACGAGCCCGCGCGATGAGGAAGCGCCGGCGACCGCGAGCCCTCTGCTCGAGATCGCAAACGTGATGGTGCACCTGTACAAGGACACGTTCGGCCGCGGTCCGTCCAAGACACGGGCGCAGTTCTCGGGATCGGACACGCTGGTGGTGCTGCTGGAGGACATCATGACCACTCCCGAGCGCCGGCTGCTGGCGCTCGGCGAGGACGCGCGAGTCCGCGAGCAGCGACTGTTCCTGCAGCTTGCGATCGAAGCCGAAAAGCGCTCAGCGGTGGAGCGAATTCTGAGGCGGCGCGCGCTCGCCTGTATCAGCGGCTCCGACCCCGCCCGTGATCTCGCTGCCGAGGTCTTCCTGCTCGCTCCCCATCCGCTGGCAGCGTAAGGAGCGCCTGTGCGGAGTGCTCGTGTAAGGACACCGTTTGACAGCGCGGTCGAGCTGGACGACCTACTCGAGGAGAGTCGGGCGCACGCCCTGAGGTATGAGCGGCCCGGCAGTGCTGCACTCTCGCGTTCGCGGCTTCGGCAGCGGATCAAGAAGAGCGAGACTCGCTTCTCATCCGGAAACCCAGCCGACCGGTCGCTGAACCCGCTCCGCGCTGATCCCGTTCCGCCCCGGCCTGGGGATTCTCGTCGTCCTGCTGATCGTGGTGCTTCTGCCGGCCTGGTCCCTCGCGCCGCCGTTCCAGGGCTAATACATCGCCCACGACTACCGATCGCGAGCGGTTAGCAGGATCTTCCAGTGCTCGGCATCACCCCCAGCCCAAACTTCCCCGGGATCGAGATCGGACTGGATCCCGACGACACGCTCGTGCGGTCTGCCGATGGTCTGATCGACCACAGCCCGTGCATCGGCGACGACGATGATTTTTTCCCGCGCGGTGGCCTCCCCGTCTGGCATCAGTGCCGATGCGCTTCTCTCCGAGCTCGAGCACGCCGCACTGGCAGCCCGGCCGTCAGGCACGTGACGACGTAGCCATGCTGATGCTGCACGTACTGGTGCTGGAGGTAGGTAGCGCCGTTGACCCGTCATATCCTGAGCGCGCCGTTGCGAGATCCTGAGAGAACAGCCGCCGACGAAAGCTTTGAGCGACGCGTACCGTCTCAACCGCCGACCGTCGTCGGCGAGCTTAGGCGCGAGCTCGTCGGTTACGCGAGATCAGCGGGAGCGAGCCAAGACACCTGTGACGCGATCGCGCTCGCGGTCAGCGAAGCAGTCACCAACATCGTCCGACACGCTTACCTCGGTGAGGAGCCAGGCCCGATCATCGTCGAAGCGCACTGCAACGAAGATGAGCTTCTGGTGCGCGTATGTGACGAGGGTCGGGGCCTCGTCCCCCGACCCGACAGTCCAGGTCTTGGGCTCGGAATCGCGCTCATGGCGCAGATGGCCGACGACTTCAGCGTCGCCAACCGCCACGACGATCCAGGCACGATCGTGTCACTCCGTTTCAATCTGCAGACCGCCGAGGACCAAGACGACCAAGCTCCCGTTCAGGTGCGATGACTATCGAAGATCTGGGTACCTCCAGCAACCCGTTTCGGATTGACGTCGAGACCGAAGATGGTCGGCATGTCATTTCTCCCCACGGTGAGCTCGATCTTTCCACCGCTCCCAAACTCGATCAGCGGCTGACCGAGTCACTCGCCGCGGGCGAAACCGTGCTTGACCTCGCTGGCGTGAGGTTCATCGATAGCAGCGGCATCGCCCTGATGGTCTACATCTCTCAGACCGCGCGCGAGCATGGCCAGCGACTCGAGCTACGCAACCCGTCCCCCCAAGTCGAGAAACTGATCAAGCTCGCCGGCGTCGAACCCCTGTTGGGCGCCCCAGAGAGTCAACGCGTCACCATCGACCACCACACCCAGGCACCGAACACCCACTCCTGATCGACCGTCACCGTCCTGCGGTCGGGTCCGGCGGAGCCCCCTAGGACCCAGACCAGGGGACGAGGTTCCACAGCCGCAGCACCGGACCGGACGGTTCTCGCTCGAGCACCGAGATTGCCGCGGAAGCCATCGGCAGAGCGGTTCCAAGTGCGACCTCCTATTCGATCCACCGAGCCGCCAGCGCACGCAAGGTCTTCCCATGGCGGATGAGCCGGCACGTCCCATCAAGCGAAGCCAGTTCCACGAGGAAACGCCGAATCGCGCCGTCACCTCGTTTGGGCTCTCGCCGCCGGGGCGCCCATCAGGAACAAATCCCAGCCCGACAGCCGCGGCCAGTTTCGGCGGAATCTCCCGACCGGCATCTACCGGCTCCAAGCCCACGCCGCTACTCAACTGGCCTGGACCCGAGCCGTCGCCCGTGCGGATTCTTATCCCTCAGATCAAGCGCACGACAATCACCTTCGTCCCGCGCCGCGCCACCCCAGTCCCGTACAGCAGGATTGACGCGGCCGCACCCCGTTAGCTACGCGGAGCGACGAGGATCGCTAGCTTGACGACAAATAGCACGCCCGAGGAAGCGAGGGCGCGACCGCCTCCGCGTGCTCGAACCAGTCAGCTCGCCTGAGCCCAGGCGCGGCGGGCCTCCCGCAGCCCGGAGACGAGGATGACCAGCGAGCCGCGTCGCTGACCCCCCACGGAGGCGAAGCCGTGTGCTGCTCTCCGCGCTAAGCGGTCGCTCATTCGGTCGCGCAAGCTTCGCGCCGCGGGACAAAAGGAGGTGTCGGTGGCCACCGCCCGGAGCAGCCCTTTCATGCGCCCGGCGATGGAGACATTCGTCCGAAGGTGTCCCAGGCAGGCCGCGCTGGCGAGATCCGCGTCCTTGCGGTCGCGGGTGTCATTGCAGATTCCGCTGACGCCAGGGATGGACCGTCGCGTACGCGGCCGGCGGCCATCGGTCGGCACGTGGGTCAGCCGGCCGCCGCGTCCCAGCCGGGTTGGGCCCCGATCGGGAGGTGGCGGTGCCATGTCGGGTTGAGCCAGCGTCGGCTTTCATCTCAGGGGCTGATCGGAGCGGCGCTTCCGTCGATCCTTGACCACGTAGACGATGGTGCCGACGATCGCGGCGAGGATCAGGATTGGGACGATGATCCATGGGCCGATGCTGAAGTGTTGGCCGCTGGCGGCCGCGATCAACGGGGAGGTGGCGCTCGTGGGGTACATGGGTTCTCCTTTGTTGGTCAGGCGATGTCGTGCTTGACGGTCGTCTTTGCCGCGAGCAGCGCGGCGGC
>DATFDC010000132.1:0-3630 GCA_035252415.1 Solirubrobacteraceae bacterium | reverse complement strand
CACCCCCCGCCTGCGCGGGAGGTACCGACTCCCCTTCGACAGAAGACCAGCCGGTCCTCCATAGGGTCTAACTCGCAAAACCCCACTCGCGGCGACAACTTTCCGCAGATAAGCGTCTGGGCGACGCTTATCTGCGGTCGGTCGTAGTTCCGCAGGGCGCTTTTGTGAGTTATGCATGGGCCGAACCGCCCCGGCGGTTCGCCGAACGCCGTGGCCGCGCGGGGGTGCGCCCTTCGACCATCAGGGGCCCATCATCGCTGCCCCCTGCGCCACGCTCCGGAGCAAGATTGCGGTGGTTTACGGATGTAGTTCGATGGCACGTGCCGGATGTGGTGGCGGCCGCAATGAGTTACTTTCCGCGCGGACCGAGCCGAGGCAGGGCGTGCGCCGGCCGGGGAGACTCCACACACCGAGCCTAAAGGGGGCTTAGATGCCGGGACAGAAGGACATGCCGCGCGGCAAGCTGGCCACGCGCCTGATCACCTTCTACGCGATTCTTGCCGTGATCGGCGTCGCGGTCGTGATCTTCGTGGTCAGCAAGGGCGGCAACGAGAAGGCCCAGCCGGCGATCGCCGGCGGCTACACGCTGGCCGCGGCCAGCCCGTGCATCGGGCCGGTGCCCAAGCCCGCGGGCGGGACTCCGCTCCCGGCCACGGCACCGACGCAGGTGGCGGCGTCGGGTCCGTCCTTCAACGTCCTTCAGTCCGGGCAGTTCGTCAACTTCACCAACAACCAGAACACGCTGGGCGGGAAGCTGCGCCTGAACGAGCAGACGCTGCCTGGCGGCGGCCACCGGCTGACCGGAGACGTCAGCTGCGTGTCCGGAGGCCGCTCGCTTCACCTGAACGCGATCGCGACTCCAGGCGCCAAGGCAGCAATCACCGGCACCCTCGGTGGGCTGCCGTTCGCCGCCAGCTTCACGAGCGCTCCCCCCGCGGCGGGCGCCGCCGCACCGCGGACGCCGAAGAACGTCCAGGGCACGTACGCGCTGTCTCCGGCCTCCACCTGCTTCGGAAGCAAGTTCTCGATCCACGGCACCGGTTCCAGCGCCCAGCTGTACTCCTCGGCCGACGACCTGCTCGGGCCGATCACCTACTCGACCAAGACCGGCGGACTGTTCGGTGACGTCAAGTGCATCAAGGGCGGCACCGCCCGTCTGACCGCGACCGCCAACGACCTCCAGCTCCAGAAGGTCACGGTGATCCCGCTCCAGGTGGCCACGCCGGTCCCGTCGAAGACACCGGCGGCCAAGCCCGCGCTGACCACGCCGAGCGGCCTCTCCCCGGCCGGCGAGAGGTTCACCGCGACCAAGCAACGGGCTGACTTCAACAAGCTCGTGGCGTCGATCTTCCTGGCCATCGCGATCGTGCTGATCGTCGCCCGGGCGTTCGGGGTCATCGCGAACAAACTCGGCCAGCCGCGCGTGATGGGCGAAGTGATCGCCGGGCTTTGCCTCGGCCCGTCGCTGCTCGGAGCGATCTCGCCGACCCTGCAGTCGACGTTCTTCGCGAGCGACCTCCTCCCCGCGCTGGGCGTCGTGGCGAACCTCGGGTTGATCTTCTACATGTTCCTGGTCGGACTCGAGGTGGATCGCGGTTCGCTGCAGGGCAAGGTCGCCAAGGCCACCGCGATCTCGAACGCGAGCGTGGCCGTGCCGATGCTGCTCGGCATCGCGGTCGCATTGCCGCTGTACAAGCTCGTCGGTCCGGACAAGAAGTTCGTCGCGTTCGCGCTGTTCATGGGCGTGGCGATGTCGATCACCGCGTTCCCGGTGCTGGCGCGGATCCTGGCCGAGCGCCGGATGATCAAGCGTCCCGTGGGCTCGCTGGTGATCGCGTGCGCCGCAGTCGACGACGTGACCGCGTGGTTCCTGATCGCGCTCGCAGTCACGATCGCGTCGACGGGGACGTTCGGGGACGTCGCCAAGACGATCGCCGAGGCGACCGCCTACACGCTGATCATGGTGCTGATCGTCAGGCGCATCGTCGCCCGCATGGCGACCGCGTTCGATGAGGTGGGACGGATGCCCGGCGGGTGGTTTGCCGCGATCGTCATCGGCGTCCTCCTTTCCGCCTATGTGACCGAGGAGATCAACATCGCGTTCATCTTCGGCGGCTTCGTCTTCGGCATGATCATGCCGCGCCACGCGCGCTTGAACGAGGAGATCACGCGGCGGATCGACGACTTCGTGGTCACGCTGCTGTTGCCGGTGTTCTTCGTCTACACCGGCCTGCGGACGAACGTGGGCCTGCTCGACCGTCCGGAGCTGTGGCTGCTCACGCTGCTACTCATTGCCGTCGCGATCGTCGGCAAGCTCGCCGGGGCGGCGATCGCCGCCCGGGTCGCCGGCTACGACTGGAAGTCGTCGGCGGTGATCGGGACATTGATGAACACCCGCGGGCTGACGGAGCTGATCGTGCTCAACCTGGCGCTCGACGTCGGCGCGATCTCGAACGTGCTGTTCGCGATGCTGGTGATCATGGCGGTGGTCACGACCCTGATGGCCGGGCCGCTGCTCAAGCTGCTCGACCCGAAGAACCGGTACGGCACCGCGGTCGAGGACGAGTTCGCCGACGCCGCGCTCGCGGCAGTCCAGGCGCACCCGGAGCTCCCGGTGCCGGATCGGTCGATCCTGGTCGCGCCGCAGACCGACGCCGCGCTGGGACAGCTGGTCGCTCTGGCCGAGCCACTCGCGCGGTCCGAGCCCGCACGCGAGCTGATCATCGCCCGTCTGGTGCGGCCGCCCAGGGGCGCGGGAGCGGGCGTGCGCGGTGGTCTGCAGTCGGAGAATCTCGCGCTCGAGCGGGCTTCGCGGGCGATCAACGACCTGCGCGAACGGTTGGCGTCCGACAACGTCGTCGCCCGTGGCGTGGCGTTGACCTCGTCGAGCCCCGGCTCGGACCTGGCCCACATCGTCGAGCGCGAACCGGTGGACCTCGTGCTGACCGAAGGCCGCCGCCGGCTGATCGGCGAGGGCGTTCCCCTCGGTGACGTCGCCGAGCTCATGGAACAGGCCGTGTCCGATGTGGCCGTGCTGGTCGCCAAGGAGGGCGATCCGATCGAGCTCGGACCCGACAAGCCGATCCTGGTCCCGTTCGGCGGCGCCGAGCACGACTGGGCGGCGCTCGAGCTCGGCTCCTGGCTGGCCTCGAACACCGGGGCCCCGCTCAAGCTCCTCGGAGCCGCCGGTCAGACCGACGAGGGCAAGTCGGTCACCCGTCTGCTCGCCGACGCCGGGCTGCTCGTCCAGCAGGCCACCGGGATCGCCACCGAGCCGCTGGTCGTGGCCGGTGGCCGGGACGGCATCGTGGCCGCGGCCGAAACCGCGGGCCTGCTCGTGCTCGGGCTGTCCGAGCGGTGGCGCAAAGAGGGCCTCGGCCCGACCCGCTCGGCGATCGCCAAGTCGGCGCCCGCCCCCGTGCTGTTCGTGCGGCGCGGCTCGCGGCCCGGGCTGTTCGCACCGAAGGAGAACGTCACCCAGTTCAAGTGGTCGATGGCCGGCGGACCCGGGATGCTGGGGCTCTCGCCGCGATCGGTCTCCGGCTCGCAGGCGACGCCTCCCGCGCCGGCCGGCGGGCCCTCCACCGACGAGCCGCCGATCCCGGTCTCATGACCATTCCCGCGTAAGGG
>DATFDC010000131.1:0-6654 GCA_035252415.1 Solirubrobacteraceae bacterium | reverse complement strand
GTCCTTTCAAGTATCCGCCGACAGGACATGGTGTCACGCCCATGTGGCCGCGACCACTTTCTGTACGACCTAGAGCGCTACAGCACCTCGGTTTGTCCGCTCAACAACACCTGCCTCGCCGTCGCCCGTCCGAGCCGCCAGCAGGACTTCTGCCTTGCGCGCACAACCTCCAGCCCGACGGGTCGACGCCGAACGCCGAAACAGCCGGTTAGATCCACAGGAAGCAGGCTCGCTCCGATTGAGCCTTCTCGGCATTGGCGGCCGGGGCCGCCGTCATTCGGTCTGTCAGACACCGATCCCGCACCGAACGCAGCCGTGCTCGAGCGGATCCCGGTCCAGCGCAAACCGTGCGTCGCATTAGACCTGTGCGTTGACATTCGCACTCGTGGGGGCCATCCGACCAGCTGCCTTGACACCCGCCTGAGCCAGGCCGGGTTTCGCGGAGTCTTCGAATGGAGGACGATCTGTCCTCTGGGAGGGAGATTCTCCGCGGATGTCCAGACCACGCAAGTACCCCGATGAGCTGATCCAGCGAGGTATTCGGCTGGCGATGTAGTCCGGTCGGCCGATCGCACACATCGCCCACGACCTGGGGATGCATCCGGAGACGCTTCGCAAGCGCGTGCGGCAGGCCGAGTCGGACAGTGGCCTGCGGCCGGACTTGCCGACGAGCGAGGAACGTGAGGAGATCAAGCGGTTGCGCAAGGAGAACTTCGAGCTCAGGCGCGCGAACGAGATCCTCAAAGCGGCGAGCATCTTTTTCGCGACCGAGCTCGACGCAGACCGGCCGAAGTGAGCGCGTTTATCGATACGCATCGTGATCGCTTCGGCGTCGAGCCGATCTGCCGGATATTGGGGGTCTCCGCGTCCGCCTACTACCAGCGCGCCAAAGGGGAGGCGTCGGCTCGGGCGTGAGCAGACCATCCGGTGTGCGGGATGACGAGTTCTTAGGGCGCATGCCCGGCGAGCGGCGCTTCGATCGCCTTCAGCTCGTGTCACCGTCGAAGAAGCCGCGAATCTGCGCGACGGCGCGTGGATCTGAGAGCACAGTGATGTGCCCACGCTCGGGATGGATTTCCAGCACGCATCGGGGGATCAGTCGGGCGGTCTCCTCAAACAGCTCCCCGTCATAGAAGCGGTCACGTCCTCCACCCACCAGTAACGTCGGTGCCAGCACCGTCGGCAGGTCGGCGAGATCGAACCCGTCTTCGGCCTCGATCGTGGTGGCCATGTCCTGCAAGCCATTTTCTGAGAACAAGCCCCGCGCGAGTAACCATCCGAGGCAAGCCGCTGGCAATCGAAGCGCCGGCGGGGCCGCCGCGCTGGCCATCACCGCCACCGCCTGAGGGGTCGCACCCGCACGTACCCGCGCCGCGATTTGGCGCTGAAGCAGCTTTGCCTCGCGACCAAGCCGACATCCCGTGCTGACCAACGCGAGCCGACGCACCACCCCGGGGTGCTCGGCAGCGAGCTGCTGAGCGATGCTGCCGCCGGTCGAGGCGCCCAACACATCGACCGGCTCCTCAAACGCGTCCCGTAGCGCCTGAGCATGTTCCGCCGCCAGCGCGGCCATTGTCATCCCGCGCGGCAACCCAGGACGCCGGTTGAGATAGAACAGCTCTCTGTCTCGCACCCAGGGCCGCATCGCGGCTTCGTGCATGCGGCGCAGCGACCCCGCTGACACGCCACTCTCCGGTGTAAGCCCGGCAAGCTGCACCAACGGAGGACCCGACCCGGCCACCAGGCAGGGAAACGTCCCCAACGAGGCATCACGCACGTGCATCAGCAAGCATCGTGCCAGCCGGCAGCGTTGGGGACCACCGTCGATACTAGCCGCGGACGCCTGCTTCCAGTGACCTGGGGCTTCTCGTCCTCGTCGGGAGCTAAGCCGGCAAAGATGACCACGCCTCGATCAGCCGCCGAGGATCTCCGCAAATCCTGCTTGCTCGCGAAGTGGCGCGAGGTCATCATCTGTGGGGGCGAGCTTGGCCACATATGAGGGGGAAAGCTCGGCCGCGCGCCGCAGATGGGCGAGGGCCTCATCCGTCCGTCCCGCTCTCGCCTCGAAACAGGCGGTGTTGTAGTAAACCGCCCAGTAGGGTGGATCGTGAGCGATGAGCGCTTGCGCACGGTTGGCGCCCTCCTCGTAGTCGCCGGATTCGAACAGCGGATATAGCGGCGCGAGCAGCTCCCAGCCACTGGGCGCATATGGCGTGCCCGCCGGCCCGGCGCCGATCGCGAGCACCGTCGTGCCGGCAACACGCGCGCTCGCAGAGCGCTTGATGCCGGGCGACACATGGATGAGAGTGCCCGCCGGAGCCTCCTGAGCCTCTCCGTCCAGGTCGAATTTCGCGTGCCCCGCAATGACGACATAAAGCTCCTCGCCGGACTCGGGCTCGGTCTCCTCATGCTCGTTGATCAGTGGATCGCCATTCGACTGTGCCGTTACTGCGGTGACCCCGAACGTCTGGATCCCGAAATGGAGACGGACCGGCCGGAACGGGCGGGACCCATCATCGATTTCGTCGATCTCGTCAAGCCGCGCAACAGCAAATCCCGGCCCTATCCCGTGAGGATTGCTCAAGGTCATCCGCCGCTCACGAGTACCGGACTCTCGGGTCGAGATACGCGTAGACGATGTCGACGACCAGGTTGAAGAAGACGATGAAGAACGTTCCGAACAGCGTGACGCCCTCGACGGTGGTCAGGTCCGACACGCTGATGGCTTGGTAGATGAGCCGGCCGACGCCCGGGATGTTGAACACGCTCTCGGTGAGGATCGCGTTGCCCGCCAGCAGCGTGCCGACGTCGAGCCCGAGTAGCGTGACGATGGGGTTGATCGCGCTGCGCAGCCCGTGGCGAAGGATCACGACCCGCTCGGGCAGGCCCTTGGCTCGGGCGGTCCGGATGTAATCCTCGCCGAGGGTGTCGATCATGCTCGCACGCATGTACCGGGCGTAAACGGCTGCCGAGGTCACGGCCAGGATCGTCCACGGCAGGATCATCGCCCCGGCCTTCTCGGGGATGGTCGTGGCCGTCGCGAATGCGCCTTGCCCATCGAAGATCTTGAAGCGGCCGATGTCCTTGGCGAACAGATACAGGCTGACCAGGCTGAGCCAAAACGACGGCGCGGAGATGAACGCGAGGCAAACCGTCATGCTCACACGGTCGCTCAAAGAGCGGCGCTTTGTGGCCGAGACGATTCCAACCGTGATCCCGATGATCAGCCACAGAATCAGTCCCCCGACGACCAGCCAGATCGTCGCTGGCAGTCGCGACAGGATCAGCGACCGAACGGAGACCTCGTACTCGTAGCTGTAGCCGAAGTTGAAGTGCAGGAACACCTGCCGCATGTAGAGCACGTACTGGGCATAGATGGGCTTGTCCAGCCCGAGGGAGCGGCGGATGTTCTCGATCTGTCGAGTGCCTGCGTTGCGCCCTGCCCTCAGGACCGCGGGATCCGCGGACGGCAGAACGTAGAAGATCAGGAAGATCAACGCGCTGACGATGAACAGCATCGCCACCGCCCACAGGACGCGCCGGACGATGTAGCGGAGCATGGCTAGAGCTTGCCTGCGACAGCGAGCGGTTCGGATCTTTCGGGTTGCTCGGGGGGCTCAGCAGGGCGCCAGTGCTCGTTTGGGGACGGATGTAGCAACGCTCGGACCACCGGCGCGGCGACCGGAGGCTCCGGCCCGCGTACGTACGCGGGGTGCCGGGAGACGGTGACATCCGGGGCGCGGACGAACAAGACCGAATCGCTTCAGGGATCGTGTAATTTCGCTAACGGATGTGGCCGGAGCTCGATATGCGGGAAGTCCGCGCCTTTCTCATGCTGAGCGAGGAGCTCCACTTCGCTCGTACTGCCGAGCGGCTCGGTCTCACGCCCTCTCGTGTCAGCCAGATGATCCGCTCACTCGAGTCCCGGCTTGGTGGCCGGCTGTTTGAGCGGACCAGTCGCCGGGTGCGGCTGACTCCGATGGGTGAACGGCTCCGGGCCGAGATCGCACATCCGTATCGCGAGCTACAGGTGGTGCTGGCGCACGCCCGACAAGCCGCCGCCGGGGTCGACGGAACCCTGAGGATCGGGGTCTACAGCCTGCTCAGCGCCGGCCCGCATATGACCGACATCGCGCGCACCTTCAAGACGCGCCATCCCGCCTGCCGGCTCGAGTTCATCAACATCAGCTACGACCGCGGCTACCTCGATGCTCTGCGCGGTGGCGAGGCCGACATGCTCGCGACTCGCCTGCCGCTCGCTGCGCCGGGGATCACCATCGGGCCGATTCTCTCTCGCGAGGAACGCATTCTCCTAGTCGCAACGAACGACCCGCTGGCGCAGCGCGGCTCCATCAGCTACGAAGAACTCGCTGACCGCGTCGTGTCAGACGTGTCCGCGTTTCCGCGCGATGTAATGGATGCGTTCATCCCCCCGGCCACGCGAAGCGGTCGGATTCTGAAGCGGCTCCCTAACCACAGCGCCGAAGACACAATGATGCGCGTCGCGCTCGGCGAGCAGGTCCATCCGACCGTGCGCTCGTTCCTGGACCACCACAGCCATCCGGGCGTCACTTGGGTCCCGATAACGGACTTGCCCCCGTCGGAGACCGCGCTCGTGTGGCTCATCGCAAACCTCGACCCCAAGATCGAGGCGTTCGTGCACGCTGCCGACGACGTGCTCGCGCGCACGGATCTGGCGACACGCCCGCACGGACCTGGCGACACGCGGCTCGCCAGCCGGGATGCCAGCCCTATCTCGACCTGTCATGCCGCGTCTCCGCCGCGGTGCTCGTACCGCGCCAGTAGGTAAAACGGTCCTTCCGGCAGCTCCCACCGTTCCTCGCCCCGCCCGGGCATGCGGATCCCGCCAGCGAACCAGGTCCAGGAAGCTCTGTTCCAGCCGCCGCGAAATCGGACGCGACCCCGGAAGCAGAAACCCGCCCCCCAGCTGCGCGTGTGGCGACGTTCGCGGCAGCTCCAGCCGCGCGAGCGCGTCGCCGCGTGCCTCCGCAACGATCCGGTCCCGTACGCCCTCGTCCAAAGGGGCGACGACAGCACCGGCCAACAGCTTCCGACATCGATCAGCCACGCGAGCCATCGCACGAAGGACGAGCCACGCCCTGGACCTGCCTTCTCGGTCGGAGCGGCATCGTGACACGACGGCCAAACGGCGCTGCCACGCGCGGCAGGCAGCGCGCGGCTCACGGCTAGCTCGGCGTCCGATTTCGTTGCAAGCACGGACGCCAATAGCAGCAGTCCGCCTCGCCGAGCCGCGTTGCGCCCAGGCCGACGCTTCCGCCCGGATGCAGCCACGGAGGTGGGTCCCACGGAGACGAGCGATTTGGAGAGGGCCAGTCGTCTCGTCGCACGCGCGCGACGGCTGCGTCCCCGCGACGATGCGAGAGCCGGCGTGGCGCGGAGTTGGCGTTGATGCCGACGCGCCGCTGCTTCGCCCGAGGGAGAACAAGCGAAGTGGTGCTTGCTCAGGCCAGCAGCTGGCGGCTGTGAGTAAGTGACCGCGCGGCGGGCGATCCGTCCGGGATATAGACCGGAACGGCGATCAGAGCCGAGCGCGTCGTGTCGTCGCAACCGCGAAAGCAGGCGTCCGCCGGCCCGACACCGGACGCGCGCAACGCCACGTTTCCGATCACGCGGACGAAGTTGACGGCACGACCGCATTCCTGTCGCGCGGCGTGGACGCCCCCGGACGTCGCTTCAGCGGCGTTAGTCGCGACCCCGGCGCCGGCGCCGGTCGCGCGCTTGCCAGAGGCCCAACTGACCGTTCTGCCCCCCACTCGTGGCTGGATCCCGCATCCTCCAGAGCTATCGATGTGCTGGATCGACGAAAGCCCCGACTGCGGTATGCCGCCTCAACTCCGCAAGAGCCCGCCGCTACTCCGCTCACCGTCGACTTTAGTCACCTGAACGTGGCTGTCGCTTCGGAGGCCTTTTGCGGTGATGCCATCTACCCTTCGACTGAGGCACCAACTCCGCATTTGGGCATCGGCGGGCTGCGCGCGAGGGGCCTGACGTCGGTTGCCCGAACAATCAGCGGGTTTCTGCACCCGCAAGAGCGGAGTTGTCCGCCGTTTCGACTGGAGACTTGGCTACCGATGTGGGAACAGGCGTACTCGGATGTCCACCGTTGTGGGACGTCCCCAGGTGTGCTGGCTAGGGGCGGGGCGGGTTGGCGGGCCTTGCATTCTGTCAATGGCCATCGGTTTCTCCCAATCGCGGCCACTTTTTCTCCCCACTGGTGGCCATCTTTTCTCCCCACTGGTGGCCACGAAGCTCCCCACCGGTCAGGGTTGTTGAGGCTGGTGGCCACGAAGCTCCCCACCAGCCGGTGAGCGTGGTTCAGGCCAGGGGCTTGACTCCCTTCCCGGCGGTCGCTTGGGCGAGGCGGTAGCTGTCCTGCCCGTCGGTGATCAGGATGTGGGCGTGGTGCATGAGCCGGTCGACGGTCGCGGTCGCGATCGTTTTGGGCATCAGCTCGTCGAACCCGGACGGGTGGATGTTGGAGCTGATCGCGATCGAGCGTTTTTCGTAGGCGGCGTCGATCACGCGGAACAGCGCCTCCGCGGCGTCGGCGGAGACCGGCAGCAGGCCGACATCGTCAACGAGGATGAGATCGGCGCGGATCAGCTTCGCGAT
>DATFDC010000130.1:0-2973 GCA_035252415.1 Solirubrobacteraceae bacterium | reverse complement strand
GCAGCACCGCGCCGAGGATCAGGAACACCAGGCCGTACAGCGCCGTCATCCGCAACCGGATGGTCGGCGCCGGCAGGCGTGGCGAGAGCCGGCCGGCCCGCATCACACCATCCGGTAGCCGACGCCGATCACGGTCTCGATCACGGGCGGATCGCCCAGCTTGCGCCGCAGGGTCATGATCGTCATGCGCACGACGTTGGTGAACGGATCGGTGTGCTCATCCCACACGAGCTCGAGCAGCTCCTCGGCCGAGATCGTGGCCCCGACCGCGCTCATCAGCACCTCGAGCACCCCGAACTCCTTGCGGGTGAGCTCGATCGGATCACCCCCGCGCGTCACCACCCGGCGGGCGGGATCGAGCTCGACGTCGCCCCGCTCGAGCACCGGCGGCCGACTCGGCGTCGAGCGCCGGGCCAGCGCCTGGATGCGCGCGACCAACTCAGCGAAGCGAAACGGCTTGGGAAGGTAGTCGTCAGCGCCGAGCGACAGGCCCTCGACCAGGTCCTCGAGGGCGGCGGCCGCGGTCAGCATGAGGATCCCGGTTTCGGGTCGCTCGCCCCGCACGGCCCGGCAGACGTCATCGCCGTGCAGGCCGGGCAGGTCGCGGTCGAGCACGAGCACGTCGTAGCGGACCACCCGGGCCTTGACCAGCGCGTCGGTGCCGTCGGGCGCGAGGTCGACCGCCATCCCCTCACGGCGGAGTCCGCGCGCGATCGCCTCAGCCAGCCGCTGCTCGTCCTCGGCAATTAGCACCCGCACAACGCCATCCAGCATGACGAATGGCGCATAAGGAGCCCGTAAGAGGCAAGATTCGGCGATTGGGCCCACCCGCCCGCGGGGTATCCGTCTCTACATCGAATAACGTTACATCGATCCGTGTTATCGTCCTCCCGCTGATGTCCCAACAGAACCTGACCGAACGGAGCATGGCAGTCGGGCTGCGCGCGCTCAACCGGCTGGCCAGCAACGGCCTGATCGACCGGTTCGGCCTGCGCGAGCCGGCCGAGCGAGTGCTGCACGGCGCCTCCAAGGCCACCGTGCGCACGGCTACCCGCGCCGGCCGCACGTTCGCCGCCACCCAACGCCTGTCGAAACCGGCCCGCCAGCCCCGAGCCAAGCGCAGCGACCTGTTCGACCTCACCCCCGACGACGAGCAGCAGATGCTGCGCGAGTCGGTCCGCGACTTCGCGTTGGCCAAGCTCCGGCCCGCCGCCACCGACGCCGACGAGGCGTGCGCCGCACCCGAAGCGCTCCTGACCCAGGCCAATGAGCTCGGGCTGACCATGGTCGGCGTGCCCGAGGAGCTTGGTGGCGCGGTCACCCAGCGATCGGCGGTGACCACCGTGCTGATGTCCGAGGCCCTCGCCCAGGGGGACATGGGGATCGCGGTGGCCTGCCTGGCCCCCGCCGCGGTGTCGACCGCTCTCTCGCTCTGGGGCGACGCGGATCAGCAGGCCACGTACCTCCACGAGTTCGTCGGCGAGAACGTTCCGGCCGCCGCCCTGGCGATCCTCGAGCCCCGGCCGCTCTTCAACCCGTTCGAGCTGCAGACCAGCGCGCGCCGCGACGGCGACGGATTCGTGCTGGACGGGGTCAAGTCCCTCGTCCCCCGCGCCGCCGACGCCGAGCTGTTCGTCGTCGCGGCGCAACTCGAGGACTCCGACGGTCCAGCGCTGTTCATCGTCGAGCCGGGCGGCGCCGGCCTCTCGATCGAGCCCGACCCCGGGATGGGGATCCGTGCCGCCGCCACTGGCCGGCTCCTGCTCGATGGCGTCAAGCTCCCGGCGGGCGCCCAGCTCGGCGACGCGAGTGCCTTCGCCGAGTGCGTCCAGCTCGGACGACTCGGCTGGTGCGCGCTGGCCGTCGGCGCCGGCCAGGCTGTCCTCGACTATCTGATCCCGTACGTGAACGAGCGCAAGGCGTTCGGCGAGCCGATCTCGCATCGCCAGGCCGTCGCGTTCACCGTAGCCAACGTGGCGATCGAACTCGACGGCATGCGCCTGGCCACCTACCGCGCGGCCAGCCGCATCGACCAGGGCCTGCCGTTCGCTCGTGAGGTCGCGCTCGCGCGCCGGCTGTGCGCGGAGCGCGGCATGGGGATCGGCTCGGACGGCGTCCAGATGCTCGGCGGCCACGGCTACGTCAAGGAGCACCCGGTCGAGCGCTGGTATCGCGACCTGCGGTCCGCCGGCGTGATGGAAGGGGGGCTGTTGGTGTGATCAATCTCGAGATCCCACGCAAGTTCGAGTTCCTGGTCAGCCAGGCCCACCAGGTGGCCAACGAGGTCTTCCGGTCCAACTCACGCAAGTACGACGAGGCCGAGCACTCCTATCCCAAGGAGCTCGACATGCTCGCCGCGGTCATCGGGGGCATGAACGAGGGCGGCGCGCTCAGCGGCGCCGGTGCCGGCGCGGTCGGCGGCGGCTCTGGAAACGGCGCTCGGGCGGACCGCGACGGCAACCGCAACGGCACGAACATGGCCAGCCTGCTCGGGCTGATCGAGCTGTGCTGGGGCGACGTCGGACTGCTCCTGACCATGCCCAAGCAGGGTCTCGGCCAGGCCGCGATCGCCGCCGTGGCCAACGAGGAGCAGCTCAAGCGCTTCGGCGGCAAGTGGGCGGCGATGGCGATCACCGAGCCCGAGGCCGGCTCGGACTCCGCCGCGATCCGCACCACCGCCACCCTCGAGGGCGACGAGTACGTCCTGAACGGGGAGAAGATCTTCGTGACTTCAGGCGACCGGGCCGAGCTGATCGTGGTCTGGGCCACGCTCGACCGAAACAAAGGCCGTGCCGCGATCAAGTCGTTCGTGGTCGAGCGCGACAACCCCGGGCTGAAGCTCGACCGGCTCGAGCACAAGCTCGGCATCCGCGCCTCGGACACCGCGAACTTCGTGCTCGACAACTGCCGGATCCCGAAGGAGAACCTGCTTGGCAGCCCGGACATCGAGCCCAAGCGCGGGTTCGCCGGCGT
>DATFDC010000129.1:0-3133 GCA_035252415.1 Solirubrobacteraceae bacterium | reverse complement strand
GATCCGCTCGATCTCGGCCAGGTCCTGGGACGGGACGTTGTCGAGGAGGTCATCCGGCGCGTGCTCGTAGAAGTCCTCGGCCAGGCCGGGCAAGGCGATACGCAGGCCCGGCGGCCAGGCTCCGCGGGTGAGGAGCGCGCGATGCAGGGCGCGGACCAGCGGCGCCGCGAGCGGGGTGGTCGTGACCAGCACGTAGTCGCGCTCGTGGACGTCGAGGCACCACTCGCAGATGAGCTTCGCGAAGGCGTTGGGGTCGATCACGGCGCCTGGAGCTCAGGGAAGTGCTCGGTGACGTGCTCGCGCAGCGCGTCGCGGACGAACCGCCGCTCGTCGGCGCTGGCCATCCGGTAGCGCCCGAGGAGCTCCTTCTGGCGGGTGATCTCGAGTTCGGAGATCATCCACGATACTGCGAGCCGCTCGAACAGCAACTCGGTGGCGCGCTGCCAGGCGTCCTCGCGCTCGAGTCCGCCGGTCAGGATGTCGGCGTACTCGCGCCGGGCTCCGGGCTTAAGCGAGCCGCGCAGGACGAGCACGTTGCCCTCGGGGTCGCGGTACTCGCTCGGTGGGGCGGCCAGCTTCTCTGGCTTTTGCTTTCGCTGCTTGGCCAGCAGGCGCCGCTCGCGGCCCGCTCGAGCTGCGCGCGCACGTCGCCGGTCACCGGGTCGGCGTGCCCGGCCCACACCGTGGCGGGGTCGAGCGCGGCGAGCTTGCCGATCGACGCGAGGGCCTGATCGGTGTCCTGGTTGAACGCCGGATGCGCGACGTGCGCCGGCTCGTGGCGCCCGCTCTGGGGATCGAGCGTGTAGACCGTGTCGGACACGAGCGCCAGCCGGTCGGACTCGCGGAACAGCCCGATCAGCCCGGGGGCATGTCCCGGCAGGTGGACGACCCGGAAGCCGGCGATCTCATCGCCCTCCTCGACGGTCCCGGCGATCTTCACCGGGCCGCCGTCCCAGGTGGCGATCAGCCGCCACAGCACGGTGCGGCCACGCATGTCGAGCTTCGAGCGGTCCCAGTACGGGCGATAGGTCTCGGCCGACTCGGCCGCCCCCCTGTCGCCGGGGTGGCAGTACACGGGCGCGTTCAGGCCCGGTGCGGCGCCACGGTGATCGGGGTCGGCGTGGCCGAGCACGACCCGCTTGATGCCGCCCAGGCGTGCCGCGGCCGCGGCGATCGGGGCGGCCATGTCCGAGCTCCCGGCGTCGAAAACCGTGACCTCGCCCTCGTCCTCGATCAGATACACGTTCATGGTCTTGGGGATGCCGCCGCGGACGAGCCACACGCCGTCGGCGATCCGCTCGGCGTCGCCTCCCTGGATCCAGGCGCGGGCGCGCGTGCGGACGTTGGCGAGCTTGGTCAGGTTCGATTCGGCGCGTGAGCCCGCCGGCGGCAGTACGCCAAGCTGGCGAGCGATGTCACCGCTGTCGATGTAGGCCTCGAGGCGCTCGAGCTTGTCGTCGGCGGTGAACGTGAGGATGTCGCAGCCCTCCATGTCGAGGTGCGCCCCGTTGGCCACGAAGTCCTGAAAAGTGCCGGGACCGGCGAACGTGCCGCTCGCCCGCCAGCGCACCGCCACGCGGTTGTTGTCCTCGGAACCGATCACGTCGAGGACCTCCCAGGCGAGATCGGGGAAGGCGCCGTGGAATTCGGTGAGGAAGGCGCGGACGCCGTCGGGCGCGGACAGTTCGCGCTGGCCAACCAGGCGCTCGACGCCGCCCGGGGCCCACATGCTCATGGCGGCGTCGAGATCGCGCGCGCCGATCGCCTCGAAGTACCGCCTGGCCAGGTCTGTCGCGCTCGACATCGGAGCGCCCGAGTGTAGGTGTTCGAATATCGTGCCGCGCATGGCCCGGAGACGCGAGCTCGGGCGTGGAGAGCGGGTGATCCCCGGGCTGTGGCGCGTGCGGCTGCCGCTGCCCTTCCCGGGCGTGCCGCACTGCAACGCGTGGGCTCTGGCGGCAGATGGAGGGATCGTGCTGGTGGACACCGGGATGCACGAGCCGGGATCGATGGTCGAGCTCGAGCGCGCGTTCGATCAGGTCGGGCTGTCGGTCGACGACGTCCGGCTGGTCGTGTGCACGCACGCCCACTCCGACCACTGCGGGCAGGCGGCGACGATCTGCGACCGCACGGGGTGCGAGATGTGGATGCATCCCAACCACGCCCACGGCTACGCGAGCGCGGTGGACCCGGACACGCAGATCGCCCGGCGGCTCGAGATCGGGCGCCAGGGCGGCGTGCCGCCGACGGCGCTCGAGCGCTACGCCGAGCACGCGCGCGAGAGCCCGTCCGGGATCGCCCGGGCGATCGAGCCCGACCGCGACCTGGTGGAAGGCGTCTCGCTTGAGACCGACCTGGGCGTCTGGCACGTGTATGAGACGCCGGGGCATGCGCCCTCGCACGTGTGCCTGTTCCAACCCGAGCGCCGGCTCCTGCTCTCGGGCGACCACGTGCTCGGCCGCATCTCGCTGTACTTCGACTACGGCTGGACGCCGGACCCGATCGGCGAGTTCCTTCGATCTCTGGACCTGGTGGATCAGCTCGACGCGCGGCTGGCTCTGTCCGGCCACGGCAAACCGTTCCTCGACGTCCACGGGCACATCGAGGGCAACCGGGCGCTGGTCCGCGAGCGTCTCGATGCCGCCCTGGCGGCGGTCTCAGATGGTCCCCGGACCGCGCTCGAGATCACCCCGGACGTTCACGGTGAACCGCTGACCGAGACCAACGCCGGCTGGTGGCTGCCCGAGACGCTCTGCTACCTGCAGCACCTGGAGCTCTCCGGGCGCGTCACGCGCGAGTCCGACTCGGGCATCGAGCGCTGGGCCGCGACATTGTCGAAATAGCGGAACAAAACCTTGACACGATCTTGTCAAGGTTGGTATCGTGCCGCCACCATGCGAATCGATCAGATCTTGGAGCGCTCGGAGGAGCCGGTCTTCTCGTTCGAGGTCTTCCCCCCGAAGACCGAAGGGGGCGAGCGAAACCTGCGCGCCGCGCTGTGGGCGCTGCGCGAGCTGCATCCGGATTTCGTCTCGGTGACCTATGGCGCCGGGTGCTCGACCCGCGGCCTCACGCTCGCACTCACGAAGTGGATCAAGCAGGATCTCGGGATCGAGGCGATGGCGCACCTGAG
>DATFDC010000128.1:0-10669 GCA_035252415.1 Solirubrobacteraceae bacterium | reverse complement strand
CGAGCCACGGGGCCACGCCGCCGTCGTGGTCCAGAGCCGAGACCAGGATCTCGTCGCCGGGCTCGAACGTCCGCCCCGCCGTGCGCGAGAGCATGAAGTCCAGCGAGGTCATGTTCGTGCCGAAGATCACCTCGTGCGGATCGCACCCGAGAAAGCGCGCCGCGCCCGCCTCGGCCAGCTCGAGGATCTTGCCCACGCGCCGGCTCGTCTCGTACACGGCGCCGAGGTTGGCGCTCGCCTCGCGCAGCGTGCGCGCGATCGCGTCGCCGACCTCGTCCGGGACCTGCGAGCCGCCCGGCGCATCGAAGAACGTGAACCCGTGGTGCAGCGCCGAGAAGCGCTCGCGCACCGCGGTCACGTCGAGCTTGTCCACCGTGTGAGCCATCGCAAGCGCTCCTTCCTAGTCGATTCTCGGTAGGGCGGAGCTTGACGCATAACGCAATCGCAAGGTCGGTTGCCTTAGTCTCACCCGCGCCATGGGCGTCCGCGTGACACGCACCGTCGAACCGCTCGACACCGGATTCACCCTGGAGGCACGGCTTGGCGGCGACTGAGCGGGGCGGGGGCAAGGCAGGTTGTCAGCCGGGCAAGCCGAATTGCGCAGGATGCTCGTGAAGGACGGCGGCTTGGAGGGGCTCGAACAGACCGTGCTCGAATGCACCCCGGGCACGACCACCCCGCGCAGGACCGGCGAATTTGAGGAGGTGCTGTTCGTCGTCGCCGGGCAGGGGGAGCTCCACCTGCCCGGCGGCGAACGGCACCCGCTCGAGCCCGAGACGGGCGTCAACCTCGGCCCCGGTCAGGAGTACGAGCTGCGGAACGAGACGTCCGATCCGATGCGTATGGTAAGCGTGCGGGTCCGTGGCGCCGCGCCCCATTCGACCGACGCGCCCCGTTCGACCGACGCGACCCATTCGACCGACGCGACCGACGGGACCGATGCGCCGGCTGCGACCCACGCGCCCACCGCGACCCACGCGCCCGACGGGGGACCGTGGACGGTGCGGACGGTGGTGCGCCGGCTGGCCGACCAGGAGGCGCAGGACGCCACCTCCGAGCGCGAGTTCCGGATCGTGGCCGACCCGAGCACCGGGCTGCGCTCGGCGACGCACTTCGTCGGCTACGTGCCCCCCGTGCGCGCCCCCGACCACTTCCACACCTACGACGAGGTCATCTACGTCCTCGAGGGCGAGGGAGCGTTTCATGCTGGCGGCGCGAGCCGCCCGATCAGTGCCGGCTCGTGCATAGAGCTGCCGGCGCGCACCATTCACTGTCTCGAGAACACCGGCCCCGGCGTGATGCGCCTGGTCGCGGTGTTCCGGCCCCCCGGCTCGCCGGCGGCGGCGTACTACCCGGACGGCACCCCGGCATACCCGGGGACGCCGGCCTTGACCTGAGGAGGAGGTTCCGAACCAATGAAGGTACGAATCAGCCTTGCGGCTATGGCGCTCACCGCGCTGGTGGCCGCCGGCTGTGGGAGCAGCAACAGCAGCAGTAGCAGCGCGAGTGCCGCCGGCAGCACGAGCACGAGCAAGGCCACGGCCGGGGCGGGCGCCAACAAGTGCGCGGCGTCGATCGGCATCGAGGCTCCGCTCACCGGTCAGGTGGCGGTGCTCGGCCAGGAGCAGCTGGCCTTCGCCAAGCTCGCGATCGAGGCCGACAACAAGGCCAACGGCACGGACATCACGCTGGTCCAGGGCGACACGCAGCTGATGCCGGCGCAGGCGACCACGGTCACCCAGCAGTTCATCTCGAACTCGAAGATCGTCGGGGTGGTCGGGCCGGCCGGCAGCCAGGAGGTCGAGGCGGTCGGGCCGCTGTTCGACCGCGGCGGGCTGGCGTTCATCTCGGGCTCGGCGACGAACCCGACGCTCACCACCTCCGGCAAGAACGGGACGTTCTTCCGGACGGTGTCGCGCGACGACGTTCAGGGCCCGCAGGACGCGAACTTCATCGTGAAGAACCTGCACCCCAAGGCGCTGATGATCGTCGACGACCAGGAGGTCTACTCGACCGGTCTGGTGTCCGCGATGACCCCGGTGTTCCAGAAGGCGGGCATCAAGGTCGACCACGAGTCGGTCAGCCAGAAGGTGACCGACTTCTCGTCGCTGGTCGCCAAGGTCACCCCGGAGACCACCGTGGTGGTGCTGCCGTGGCAGGTCGCGGCCAACGCCCAGCAGTTCGGCAAGAACCTGGCCCAGCAGCACAAGAACGCGACGATCGTGGGAACCGACGGCACGTTCTCGCCGAGTTCGTTCACGATCGCGGGCTCGTACGTCTCGTCGTTCGGGCCGGACATCACCGCGATCCCGTCCGACGCCTCGATCGTGACCGCGGCCAAGGCCGCGTTCCCGAAGTTCGGGACGTTCGGACCGCCGATCTACGCGGCCACGCATGTGCTCGACGAGGCCATCGCCACCGCGTGCAAGTCCGGCTCGCCGAGCCGGAACACGGTGTTGGACGCGGTCAAGTCGACCGACGAGTCGAGCTCGATCCTCGGTCAGCCGATCAAGTTCGACTCCAAGGGCGACATGGAGAACGCGAAGTGGTTCCTGTTCAAGATCGACAAGTCGGGCAAGTACAACCTGGTCACGGGTTCGTGATCGGCTGATTCATTCGGCCCCGCGGCGCGCGTCCCCACGGGCGCGCGCCGCGGCAGGTAGGGTTGGGGCAGGAGAGGGCATGGCGTGACCAAATTCATCCAGGAACTGGTGAACGGACTCACCCAGGGCGGCCTGTACGCGCTGGTCGCGCTGGGCTATTCGATGGTCTACGGCGTGCTCAAGCTGCTGAACTTCGCCCACGGCGACCTGTACATGGTCGGGGCGTTCGTCGGCTACTTCGTGCTCCAGTGGTTCGGCGGGCCGACCGCGCTCGCGATCCCCGTGCCGCTCGTGATCCTGGCCATGTTCATCGCCGCGGGTGGGGGAGTGGGCGCGCTGGGGGTGGCGATCGAGCGTTTCGCCTATCGACCACTCAGAGATGCTCCCCGCATCGCGCCGCTGATTACCGCCCTCGGCGTGTCGTTCCTGCTCGAGAACGCGATGCTGCTCTTGTTCGGCGCGTCGTTCCGCGACTACAACACCTCGGCCTTCATTCCGTTTTCGACCGACGTCCACATCGGCGGGGTCCACATCTGGATCGTGCAGATCATGGTGATCGTGCTCAGCGTGGTGCTGATGTACGGGCTGCAAGTGCTCGTCACGCGCACGCAGTTGGGTCGCCAGATGCGCGCGGTCGCCACCGATCGTGAGGCCGCCGAGATGCTCGGGATCAACGTCGACTACACGATCGGGGCCACGTTCTTCCTGGGCTCCGCGCTGGCCGGGATCGCCGGCGTGATGGCGGGACTCGCGTTCAACGAGATCTACACGCTGATGGGATTCATCCTCGGGCTCAAGGCGTTCACGGCGGCGGTGGTCGGCGGGATCGGATCGATCCCCGGGGCGATGCTCGGCGGGTTCCTGATCGGACTCGCCGAGGCGTTCATCACCGGCTACGTCTCCTCGACCTTCACGAACCTGATCGTGTTCGGGATCCTGATCGCGTTCATGATCCTGCGCCCGACCGGATTGCTCGGCCGCGTGCAACTCCAGAAGGTCTAACCGAACGTGGCGGTCGAACCCAAGGATTCACCGGGCGTCGGCGTCGACGAGTGGGTGGCTCGTTCGGGCGAGCGCCGCGAGTACCTGCCGGGCTGGCGGGGCGACGTCCAGCGCGCGTTCGAGCGGGTCGGATGGTGGCCGCGCCTTGGCCTGGCCGCCGCGGTGGGGGTGTTCATCCCGCTGGTCATCGGACTGAACTCGTTCCAAACCCAGGTCGGGATCGACGCGCTGCTGCTGGCCATCCTCGCGCTCGGCCTGAACGTGTCGGTTGGCTGGGCGGGGCTGCTCGATCTCGGCTACATCGCGTTCTACGGATTCGGCGCCTACGGGTTCGCGCTGCTGTCCTCGTCCCAGCTGAACCCGCCCGATGGGGTCCATTGGCCCGCGTACTTCTCGATCCCGCTGGTGATGATCGCGGCCGCGGTCCTCGGGCTGTGCGTCGGGTGGCCGTCGCGGCGGTTGATCGGCGACTACCTGGCGATCGTCACGCTGTTCTTCGGCGAGGCGTTCGTGGAGTTCACCAACAACGTCGCGCCGAAGACGCTGGGCGGACCGAACGGGATCTTCGCGCTGGACCCGCTCCACGGCGTCCACGTCCAGATCCTCACGCCGACCGGCTACTTCTACGTGCTGCTGGCCCTGCTCGTGGCGTCGATGGCGGTGCTGCACATGCTCGACACCTCGCGGATGGGACGCGCATGGCGCGCGGTGCGCGAGGATCCGCTGGCCGCCTCGGCAATGACGATCCCGGTCAACCGGGTCAAGCTGATGGCGTTCGCAATCGGCGCGATGATCGCCGCCATGGCCGGTGCGGTGTTCGCCGCGCAGCAGACCAGCGTGTTCCCGACCGACTTCGACACGCCCTACCTGATCCTGATCTACGCCGGGCTGATCCTCGGTGGCGCCGGCAGCATGTCGGGCGCCGTCATCGGGGGGCTCCTGGTGTCGATCGTGCTGGACGGGTTCCTGCGCAGCCCGACGCAGTCGAGCTACATCTTCTACGGCGTGATCCTGGTGACGTTGCTCATCAAGCTTCGTCCGTGGGCGCGCGTGGGCCTCGTGATCGGCGGCACGGTCGCGTTCGGGTTCGTCGTGCACGCGATCGTGGCGGCGTTCTCATCCACCGCGGTGGCGGGCGCCTCGGGGGCCAACGACTGGATCGACCTGCACTGGGCGATCGTGCCGGCCAACCCGATCACGTTCGGCAACATCTGCTTCGTCGCGCTTCTGTGCATGGTCGTCGTGCTGGCTCAGGTGCGCCACCCGTGGCGGACGATCCTGTTCATCCCGACGCTCTTTCTGGCCGCCTGCGCCTGGGAGGCTCGCCTGTCCCAGGTCCCCGCCATCACCCGGCTGATCCTGCTCGGCGCGATCCTGATCGTGGTCATGAACTGGCGGCCGGCCGGGCTCCTGGGCGCCCGGCGCGTGGAGATCGTGTAACTGCCTATGGCCCTGCTCGAGCTCAACCAGCTGACCCTCGACTTCGGCGGCCTGCGGGCCCTGTCCGAACTCGACCTGGCGGTCGACCAGGGCGAGATCGTCAGCGTGATCGGTCCCAACGGCGCCGGCAAGTCGACCGTGTTCAACGTGATCACCGGGCTGTACGAGCCGACCGGCGGCGAGGTCCGGTTCGCCGGCCGGTCGCTGGCCGGCCTGAAGCCCCACCAGGTCACTCAGCTCGGGGTGGCCCGGACCTTCCAGAGCCTGCGCCTGTTCCTGAACACGACGGTCATCGAGAACGTGATCACGGCCACCTACGGCCGGACCAAGGCCACGCCGATCGAGCAGATCTTCCGCCTGCCGCGCGCGCGGCGCGAGGAGCGTGAGATTCGCGCCGACGCCGAGCGGATCCTGTCGTTCTTCGGCCAGCGCCTGGCCGGCTACCGGTGGAACCAGCCCGCCTACAGCCTGTCCTACGCGAACCGCCGGCGGCTGGAGATCGCCCGGGCCCTGGCCACCGAACCGCAGATGCTGCTCCTCGACGAGCCGGCGGCCGGAATGAACCCGAACGAGACGCACGAGGTGACCGAGCTGATCGCGCGGCTGCGCGACGAGCTGGGGGTCGGGATCGTGGTCATCGAGCACGACATGCACGTGGTGGGCGGCGTGTCCGATCGCGTCGTCGCGCTCGACCACGGCGTCAAGATCGCCGAGGGCACGTTCGACGAGGTGGCCGGCCATCCGGCGGTGGTCGAGGCGTATCTGGGGCGCGACCCGGAGGCTCTGGCCGAGACATGAACGGGCTGCTCAAGCTGGACCAGGTCACGACCTACTACGGTCAGATGCGGATCCTCGAGGGGATCTCGATCGAGGTCGGGGCCGGCGAGCTGGTCTGCCTGCTGGGAGGCAATGCGTCCGGCAAGTCGACCACGCTCAAGACGATCCTCGGGCTGGTGCGCCCGCGCGCCGGGAAGGTGATGCTCGCCGGTGAGGACGTGACGCGCTGGCCGGTCCCCCAGCGGATCGCCAACGGCATCGCGATCGTGCCCGAGAACCGCCGCCTGTTCGGGGACATGACCGTGCGCGAGAACCTCGAGCTGGGGGCGACCCTGGGCGACGCGAGCAACTTCGATGCGGACCTCGAGCGCGTGCACACGCTGTTCCCGCGCCTGCACGAGCGCAAAGACCAGCTGGCCGGGACGCTGTCGGGCGGCGAGCAGCAGATGGTCGCGATGGGCCGCGCGCTGATGTCTCGTCCGCGCCTGCTCCTCATGGATGAGCCGTCGATGGGGCTCTCGCCCGCGCTCGTGCAGCAGAACTTCCGCATCATCAAGGAGGTGCACGAGTCGGGCGTGTCGGTGCTCATGGTCGAGCAGAACGCGACGATGGCGCTGTCGATCGCCGACCGCGGCTACGTGCTCTCCACCGGCAACATCGTGCTCGAAGGCCCGGCGAGCGAGCTCCTCAAGAGCGAGGACCTCAAGCGCGCGTATCTGGGCAGGTGAGCACTCGCGCAGCCGCCGCGGAGCTGGACGCCGCCGATCCGCTGCGCGAGTTCCGCGACCGGTTCGTGATCGATCCGGACACGGTCTACCTCGACGGCAACTCGCTCGGCTGCCTGCCCAAGACGACGGTGGCGCGCCTAGAGCGGCTCCTCGCCGAGTGGGGCGAACGCGGCGTCCGGGGATGGGACGACGGTTGGCTCGAGCTCCCGCTCGAGGTCGGGGATCGCCTGGGGGCCGCGGTGCTCGGCGCCGCGCCCGGGCAGACCGTGGTCGGCGACTCGACCACGGTGTGCTTCTACAAGCTCGCGAGTGCTGCGCTCGACGCCCGACCCGGACGCACGCAGATCGTCACGGACCGGGACAACTTCCCGACCGATCGCTACGTGCTCGAGGGTCTGGCCCGCACGCGAGGTCTCGAGATCGTCTGGCTCGACGGCGATCCGCACCCGGACGACATCGCGGCGCGAGTCGGCCCGGACACGGCGCTGGTCACCTTCTCGCACGTGTCCTACCGCTCGGCCCACATCGCCGACATGGCCCAGATCAACCGTCTCGCAAACGACGCCGGCGCGCTGACACTGTGGGACCTCAGCCACAGCGCCGGCTCCGTCCCCATTTCGCTCGATGGCGACCGCGCCCCGCTCGCCGTGGGCTGTACATATAAATATTTAAATGGCGGTCCCGGGGCGCCCGCGTACATGTATGTGAGCCGCGAGCTCCAGTCCGAGCTGCGCCAGCCGATCTGGGGGTGGCTGGGCCGGCGTGACCCGTTCGAGATGGCGCCCGGCTATGAGGGCGCCGAGGGCATGCGCGGGTTCCTGTCGGGCACTCCGCCGGTGCTGGCCCTCTCCGCTGTCGACGAGGGCGTCCGCGTGGTCTCCGAGGCCGGGATCGCGGCGATCCGGGCCAAGGGCATCGCGCTGACCGAGCTGGCCATCGCGCTCGCGGACACGATTCCGGGGGTGTCGGTGGCCTCGCCGCGCGATCCGGCGAAACGGGGGGCGCATGTGGGGCTCGCCCACCCGGACGCGCGCGAGCTGTGCCAAGCGTTGATCGCCGGCGGCGTGATCCCCGACTTCCGCCGCCCCGATGTCATCCGCTTCGGGCTCTCGCCGCTGACCACCCGGTTCGTCGACGTGTGGGACGGCGTCGAGGCGCTCAGGCGAATCGTGAACGATTTCATATAAGCTGCGCCGGCCGGGTGGCCGTGCAAAACGGCCCCAAAAAGAGAGGGGATTCATGCGATCGTTTCGACTCGCCCGATTTGGGCTGCTCGCAGGGGCGTTTAGTTGCCTCGCGATAGTGATGGGCACTGCGTCCGCCTCGGCCTCGCCGGGGCGGCACCAACTGCGCGGAAGTGTCCCGGGCTGGTTGCACCAGGCCCGTAACGTCGGTGCCACTCCGTCAGGACAACAGGTTCAGTTCGGTGTGCTGCTGAACATGCGTGACCAGGCCGGTGCCCAAGCCAAGTTGCAGGCAATCTCGGATCCAACCAGCGCGAGCTACGGGCAGTGGATGTCCAACGCCGCGTTCAACGCCACGTACGGACCGGCCAAGTCCGATGTCGCCGCGGTCCAGGACTGGCTTCGTTCGCAGGGTTTCAACGTGACCGACACGCTGCCGAGTGGGATGCTCGTGGAGGCCAGCGGCTCGGTTGCGCAGGTCGAGCAGACGTTCGGCGTCCAGCTCAACGACTATTCCTACCAGGGCAAGACCGTACGGTCGAACGCCACGGCGCTGTCTCTACCGGCCAGCACGCCGGCGGCAGTCAGCGGTGCGGTTGCCGGGGTGATCGGAGTCGACCAGGGCTCGGCGCTCAAGCAGCCCGCCGACACTGAGCCCGGTCCCCCGCCCGGCGCGCGCTACGGCGTCGAGCCGTGCTCGGATTACTTCGGCCAGAAGACCGCCTCCGACAAGCCGCCGGCCTACGGCCAGCATCAGCCTTACGCGGTCTGCGGGTACGTGCCCCAGCAGTACCAGTCAGCTTACGGTGAGAGCAGCCTGCTCCGGGCCGGGGTGGATGGTCGCGGGGTCACCGTGGCGATCACCGACGCGTATGCCGCGCCGACGATCTACCAGGACGCCCAGCGCTACAACCAGGTGCACCACCAGCCGCTGTTCCGGCGGGGTCAGTTCTCCCAGATCACTCCGGGGCCGAACGGCTACGACAACGTCGACCTGTGCGGCGGGTCGGGCTGGTACGGCGAGGAGACGCTCGACGTCGAGGCCGTGCACGCGATGGCGCCCGGCGCGAGCATCATCTACGTGGGTGCCTCGGACTGCCTGAGCGGGCTCGATGATGCCTGGGCCAGCGCGATCGACAATCACATCGCCGATGTGATCACGAACTCGTGGACCGACGGCACAGATGACATCAACCTGCTCGGCTCCGATTACGTCGAGTTCTACGTGCAGTACTCGCTCGAGGCGGCGCTCACCGGGATCACGGTGAACTTCTCCTCGGGGGACGACGGCGACCACACGGACGGCGGCACCGATTTGGCGTCGAAGACCGTTGAATTCCCCGCCGACGTTCCATATGTCACCGGCGTCGGTGGCACCAGCGTGGAGATCGGTAACCGGGGCCAGTGGCTGAACGAGTTCGGATGGCAGACCTCGTATTCGGTACTGACCAACGGAGCCTGGACGCCACCCCCGCCGGGTGACTACAACTCCGGTGGCGGAGGCGGGACCAGCCAGCTGTTCACCCAGCCCTTCTACCAGGCGGGGAAGGTGCCGGCGAGCATCTCGCGCTACTACGGTGGCGCTCCGATGCGGGCGGTCCCGGACATCTCGATGCCGGGTGACCCGAACACCGGCTTCGAGGTCGGGGAGACCCAGGTGTTCCCGGATGGCACCTACTGGGATCAGTACCGGATCGGCGGCACCAGCCTGTCGTCCCCGCTGATGGCCGGTGTGGTGGCGGTGGCCGACCAGCTGAACCGGCGGCCGCTCGGGTTCATCAACCCGCTCTATTACCGGCTGCTCGGCTCGAACGCGCTGCACGACATCGTCGCGCCGCGCTTCCCGGTGGCTCAGGTTCGCACCGAGTACACGAACGAAGTGGACCCCAGCGACGGGTTCACGTTCAAGCTCCAGACCATCGACGTCCAGAGCTCGACCCTGCACGACACGCGCGGCTACGACGACGAGACCGGCGTCGGTACGCCGAACGGGCCTGCGTTCTTCGTCGGGGCGGCCAGGGGACGCTGAGCTGAGAACCGGTGGTGCCGTCCCGCTTTTCGCGAGGCGGGGCGGCACCCTGGTGGCCTAACCGCCGGGTCCGGGGGCGGGCGCGATCGTGAGCATCGCCGCGCTCGCCCCCGGGACGCTCACGACGTAACCGCCTCTCGAGCCCCGCACGGTGGACGCGGTGGAATGGCCCGACAGGGTTCCGGTGCTGGAGCCGAACGTCTGGCCGCCTAGCGTCGTACCCGTGGTGGCGCTCAGGCCCCTGCCCAGCAACCGCGTGAGCGTGGCCGGTCCGCGTACCGCGGGAATGCGGACCGCGATCGTCTCTGATCGCGCGCTGTCCTCGTTGATCAGCACGACGTGCACAGTGCCGTTCGGCTCTCGCGTCGCCCAGGCGCGAACCCTGCCCCGCGCGCCGGACACCTCGAGCAAGCGGGCTCTCGGCGGCGCGGCCTCGGCGAACATCTGAAGGCCGTAGTACTCGGGAGACACGAACGCGCTCCAGCGGCCGTCGAGGTGGGTGAACTTGAACAGCTGGTAGGTGGCGCTCGGGTAGCTGTGGAGGTTCACCCCGTCGACGCCGACTCGGGCCATCTGGAACACGGCGTCGAGCGCCCACAGCGCGGACGCGAACGCGTCGCTGACCCCGGGCGCGGTGCCGCACGAGTCCGTGTTCATCTCGTCGATCCGGAGCGCCACGTGCCGCGCGTGGGCAACCCGGACGAACGGCGCGATGCTGTCCGCCAGTCCTCGTGAGGCGAGCGGGGCAAGGAGGTGCGCCAGAGTCGGGAACTGCGGCTGAGTCGGGGCGACGAAGCAGGTCTGGAGCGGATACTTGTGCAGGGTGGCCACGCGCACTCGCGGTTCCGCGTCCAGGAACCGGCCGAGCTGGGGAATCCAGTGCTGGCCGCCGCTGGCCGGTCCGGC
>DATFDC010000127.1:0-4759 GCA_035252415.1 Solirubrobacteraceae bacterium | reverse complement strand
GCGATCAGGTAGATGGCAAAGGCGAGGCTGGTCACGTAGAAGCCGACCGGGTAGATCGAGAAGTAGGCGATCCCCAGTCCGAGCCAGACGATCGCCAGCGCGAACAGGACGCTGAGGGCCAGGCCGAGGCCGGGTCGCATGGTCAGCTGCTGGGCCGCGGCGGGCGGCGCGACGAGGAGCGCGAACACGAGCAGGGCGCCGGTGATCTGGCTGGTCGCGGCGACGGCCGCAGCCAGCAGGAGGAGGAATCCCGCGTCCAGGGCTCTCACCGGTAACCCCCGCGCGCGGGCTGCCTCGGGGTCGATCGTCTCGAGCAGCAGCGGCCGCGCGGCCAGGCCGACCAGCGCCAGTGAGGCGAGCGCGATGATGAGGAGGGCGAGGATCTGGCCGCGGCTGATCCCGAGGAACGTTCCGAACAACAGCGTCTCGGTTCCGCCGAGGACGGCGTGGTTCAGCGAAAGGAACAGGAACCCGGCGGCCAGGCCGAGCGTTTGCACCGTGGCGATCGTGGCGGTGTCAGTCCGTGGTGCGCGCCGTGCTGACCCACGCGCGCCGCGCATGAACAGCGCCGCGCCCCCGCAGGCCAGGTAGTAGCCGAGCGTGGTGGGGAGCCCGATCAGCGAGGCGCCGGCCGCGCCCGGAAAGGCCATGACCGCCAGCGTGTGCCCGGCGAAGCTCTGCCGGCGCAGCACCATGTACCAGCCCACGACCGCCGCGAGCACGGCCACGATCGTGCCCGCCTCGAGCGCGTTGACCATGAACGGGAACGTGAACAGCGCGTTCAGGTCGGTTATCGGATTGGGCGAGAGGCTCGGGTTCACGTCACGAGCTCGTGGCGGGGCCCGTGATGGTGCGGCGCCTCGGGCTGGCCGACCACGACCAGGCGTCCGTCGTGGGTCTGGAGCACCTCGATCGGCGTCTGGTACAGGTCGCTCAGCGTGGCGGAGGTGATGACGTCTGCGGCCGGACCGCTGCGGGCGCGGCCGCCGGCCATGTAGATCACGTGGTCCAGATAGGGGAGCAGTGGGTTGACGTCGTGGGCGACCAGCAGCACCGAGACTTGTTGGGTCGTGCAGATGCGCCTGAGCAGCGCCGCGACCGCGGCCTGGTTGGGCAGGTCGAGGCCGTCGAGCGGCTCGTCGAGGATGATCAGCCGGGGCTCGCGGACCAGCGCCTGGGCGATCAGCAGGCGCTGCTGCTCGCCGCCCGAGAGCTCGCCGATCGGGCGGTGAGCGTACTCGGTGGCGCCGACCAGCGCGATCGTTTCCCTGACCCGCGCGTGTTCGGCGCGATGTCGCTGACGGGCCGCGTTGGTGAGCGCTATCGGCAGCCCCCAGCGGGCGCCGTCGAGTCCGAGTCGGACCAGGTCGACCCCGCGGATGCGGGTGCTCGAGTCGAAGCCGTGGCGCTGCGGGAGATATCCGATGTCGGTTCGCGCCTGGGCGGGGGGCCGGTTCAGCACGGTTACCGATCCGGCCTCGAGCCGGATCAGACCGAGGATCACCCGCATCAGCGTCGATTTGCCCGCCCCGTTGGGCCCGAGCACCGCGACCAGCTGCCCCGGGTCGACGCGCAGCTCGACGTCGCTGAACACGCGCTTGCCGCCCAGCCGGACCGCGGCCCCGGTCAGCTCGATCATCGTCCGGTCGCCTCGTGCAGCGCGCGCTCGAGCCGCTCGAGCTGCGCCACCTGCCATTGCTGGAAGCTGGCGGTGGCCGGCGTGAGGGTCTCGGTGATCGCGACGACCGGGATGTGGTTGGCTCGGGCTGCGGCGGTGAGTCGCTGGACCTGGGGTGTGGCGTTCTGCGAGTTGTAGATCCACACCTTGATCTGGTGGCGCGCGATCTCGTCTTGCGTGGCGATGGTGTCCTGGGCGCTCACCTCGGTTCCCTCGCTGACCGCGTTCATGAAGGTTGTTGGGGTGATCAGCGTCAGACCCAGGGCGGGCGCCATTGGGGCGAAGATGCTCTCGGAGGCGCCGACTGGGACGCCGTGGTAGCGGCGCTTAATCTGGGAGATCAGCCGGTGGTAGGCGTCCAGGTCCGTGGTCTCGAACGTTGCAAGCCGGTGCGCGTAATAGTCGGCGTTCCTTGGGTCGAGCTTGCTCAGGGCCGCCGTGATGTAGTACGCCATGCCGTCGACGTCGGCCGGGCTGTACCAGCGGTGCGGGTTGTCCCCGCCGCGGAGCTTGAACTCGCTGCCCACGGTGAGCACCACGCGCTTGCCGTCGGGATTGGCGGCCAGCAGCTTCGCCGCCCACGGGTCGTAGCCGACGCCGTTGACGATGGCGAGCTGCGAGGTGGCCAGCAGGCGCGCGTCGTTGGCGCTCGGCTCGTACGAATGGGGGTCCTGCGCGGGATTGGTGATGATGCTCTGGACGGTGCCCTTGTCGCCGGCGATCTGGGTGGCGATCGAGCCCCAGAAGTTCTCGGCCGCGACCACCGCGACGCCGTTGGTCTCGGCGCGCGAGATGCCGCAGCCGGCCAGGACGGCCGCCGCGGTGAGGGCGGACAGGGTTGTCAGCCATGGGGTTATGAGCCGCGACGTCCGCACGACCTCAACCTACCACGAAAATGAGAATGAGTCTCAGAATCATTCTCATTTTGGTGGGTTCGGGGGTAAGCTGTCAGGGACATGGCTTCACGCAGCGCAGCGGTCGTGTGGACCGATCACGTGAATGAGGTGCTGGGCCAGGCCGGGCTCCGGCACGGGGGCGCGCGCCAGCGGGTCATCGACCTGCTGGCCGACGAGGCGTGCGCGCTGAGCGCGGTGGAGATCGAGGACGCCCTGCGGGTACACGGCACGCCCACCGGCCGCGCGAGCATCTACCGGACGCTCGAGCTGCTCGTCGATCACGGACTGGTCGAGCGGATCATGGTCGGGCAGGGGCTCGCGCGCTTCGAGCGCACGCACCCCGAGGGCGACCACCATCACCACCTGGTGTGCGAGTACTGCGGGCGCCTGGTGGCGTTCGACGATCCCGAACTCGAGCACGCCATCGACAGCCTGCCGGAGCGGCTCGGGGTGCGGTTCGAGCACCACGACGTGGTGCTCCGCGGCGCCTGCTACGACTGCGAGGAGTAGTCGGCTACCAGGCGTCGACGTAGGGCCGGCGGCTGCCGCTCCACGGCGCGTCGAACAGGGTGGCGATCCAGCGCCGGCTGTCGGCGGGATCGATCACGTCATCGATTTCGAAGTAGGCGGCCATGTTGAGGCCCTTGCCGCGTTCGTAGGCGGCGGCCACGGCTGCGTCGTAGGCCTGTTCTCGTTCGGCTGGGTCCTCGATGGCGTCTAGCTCGCGTCGCATGCCGAGCCGAACGGCGCCCTCGAGGCCCATCCCGCCGAACTCCGCCGTCGGCCAGGCGACGGTGAACAGAGGTGCCTTGAAGCTGCCCGCGGCCATCGCCTGGGCGCCCAGCCCGTAGCCCTTGCGCAGCACGATCGTGCCGGTGGGGACACTGAGGTTGGCGCCGGTGAGGAACAGGCGGCTGAAGTGCCGGACGGTGGCGGTCTTCTCGGCCTCGGGTCCGACCATGAAGCCGGGCGTGTCGCACAGGAACAGGATCGGCAGGCCGAACGCGTCGCACAGCTGCATGAACCGGGCCGCCTTGTCGGCGTCGTCGGCGTCGATCGCCCCGCCCAGGTGCGCGGGGTTGTTGGCGATGACCCCGAGCGCCCGGCCGTGGTCTTCGCGCGCGAGCGCGGTGATGATCCCGGGAGCCCAGCCGGCGCGCAACTCGAGCACGTCATTCAGCAGCGCGTCGATGACCTTGCGAACGTCGTAGACCCGTTTGCGGTTGGCCGGAATGAGCCCGCGCAGCGCCGTCGGATCGTTGTACGACTTATCGACACTGTGTGTACGACTGAAATACGACAGATATTTCTTTGCTGCGACTACCGCGGCCGGCTCGTCTTCGACCCGGAGGTCGACCACCCCGTTGGCGTACTGCACGTCGATCGGACCGACCTCTCCGGGGTCGTAGACGCCCAGGCCGCCGCCCTCGATCATCGCCGGCCCGCCCATCCCGATGCTCGAGTCCTCGGTGGCGATCACCACGTCGCAGCACCCGAGCAGCGCGGCGTTGCCGGCGAAGCAGTAGCCGGACGCGATGCCGACGAGCGGGACGAGGCCGCTCAGCTTTGCGAACAGGTGGAATGCGCGCACGTCGAGGCCGGCGACGTGCGGCCAGTCGACGTCGCCGGGACGCCCGCCACCGCCCTCGGCGAACAGCACGACGGGCAGCCTGCGGCGCTCGGCGATCTCGAACAGACGGTCCTTCTTGAGGTGGTTGCGCATCCCCTGGGTGCCGGCGAGGACGGTGTAGTCGTAGGACATGACCACGGTCTGGCGGCCGTTCACGTCGCCCACGCCGGCGACGAGGCCGTCCGCCGGGGTGCGTCGGATGAGCTCGTCCTTCGGGCGCCTTCCTTCCTGCGCCGCGAAGATGAGCGGCCCGTATTCGACGAAGGTGTCGGGGTCGACGAGATCGGCGAGGTTCTCGCGGGCGGTCCGGCGACCCTGGTCGTGGCGCTTGGCCACGGCGTCGGGGCGCTGCTCGTCGAGGCCGAGGCGGTGGCGGTCGAGAACCGCCTGAAGGTCCTCACGGACGCCATCGTGCGGCTCGTCGTCGCGGTCCCCGTCGCGGGTCCCGGTCTCGCCGGGCTCGAGCACGGCGAGAAGCTGTCCTTCGGCAACCGCGTCACCGACCGCCACGTCCAGGCGTGTGAGGGTGCCGCCTTCCTCGGCGACGACCTCGTG
>DATFDC010000126.1:0-5140 GCA_035252415.1 Solirubrobacteraceae bacterium | reverse complement strand
GACGACGACGTCTCGGGGACACTTGTCGTGGCCTTCGCGGTCGCGGCCGGCGAAGCCGCTCTGCTGGGCTACGGCGCCCGGATGCAGGCGCGCTGGCGCGGGTGATGCGAGCTCACGGCTGAGTCGAGTTGCTCAGCGACGCAGCGTCGGCCTCGGGTGGGTGGGCCCCGAATTCCGGATGCGGAAGCCCTGGAAGGACACCTTCTCATCGTTCGTCGTGGCCGCACCGTTCCACGCGAACAGTCCCACCTTGACGTTGCTGAGGTTCGCCCCGGCGCTGTCGATCGGGGTGAAGTGCGTGCCGTCGGTTGAGTAGTAGGTGGCGTACCGCGCACCGCGCTTGTCCATCGCCAGCCACACCGTGTTCGCGTTCAGCAACCCGGCGGTGGGAACCGTCGCGAGCACCTGCGTGACCTGCCGGCCGGTGACGTTCTGGTTATCGGAGGTCGTCTCGGCCAGTTGGGCCACGCCGCCCGAGAACTCCCAGTCGAGCTTCAGCCAGTTCGCGTCGTCCTGGTAGGCGATGATCCCTCCCTGCTGGTTGGCCACGTGGGGAGCCGTGCTGAACGTGAGCCTCGACACCATCGCCCAATTGCCCAGCGCGGGTTGGAGCAGGACGTTGCGCGCGGGCGGGTTGGTGCCGCTCAGGTCTCCCTGCTCGGGCGTGATGGTCAGCGCACCGCCCGATACCTGCTCGGCCGACGGGTCCTGCCTGAGCCAGGTCCACTGTGGCCCCACGCTCGAGCCGCCGAAGTCATCGCTCCGGGCGCGGTGGGCGAAGTACACCGTGTAGGTCTGGGTGATGCCGTCGGGCCCGGTGATGGTGGCCGTCGCGTGCCCGGGGACAGCCCCGGCCTGGCTGACCTGCACGGTTGCGCTGCGATCCGGTGAACTGGCGCGGACCTTGGGGGCGGGTGCGCCGTCCGCCACGATCACGTCGTAGCGGTACGTGTCGGGACGGAATTCCCGCAGTTGGCGGCCGTCGACCGACAGGCCGTCGAGCTCGGACAGGACCCTGACCACGAACTGCGTCGAGCGGGAGACACCGCGACATGTGACGGTGGCGGTGATCGTCGCCACGCCGTTGCGCAGCGTCCGGATCGTGTCGCCCCGACCGACCGCGACCACGTTTGGATGATCGCTCGAGAACGAGAACCGCATCCCCGCCGGGAACCGCTTGCTGTGACCCGGCTCGATGAACCCGTACAGCGATTCGTCGTTCATCGACACGGTGAGATGCGGCGTCACAGTCGCGTTCTCCGGATACATCACGCGCGACTGGATGCCCCGCGCGCCGTCGCCCAGCATGGCGGGCTTTGCGCTCAACACCGACGGGACCGGCGCCAGGCGGCCGCTGACCGTGACGTCGCGCTGGGCGAGGATGTCGCTGTCGGCGGCCGAGCTCGCGATCTCGATGCCGTAACGGCCGTCGTACACCTCGTAGCGGTCATCGCTCTGGTTGAAGAACGCCAGGTTCGGGACCGACACGGCCAGGGTCACGGTCTTGGTCTGGCCGGGATCGAGCTCGACCTGCTGGAAGCCCTCCAGTCGCTTGACCGGCAGCTGCATAGACGCCGGCGCGTCGGGGGTGCTGATGTACAGCTGCACCAGATCCTTGCCGGCGACCGAGCCGGTGTTGGTCACATCGGCGGTGACGTGGAGGGTGTCATTCGCGTCGAGGTGGCTGCGGTCGACGTTCAGGTTTGACGTCTTGAACGTGGTGTAGCTCTGGCCGTAACCGAACGGGAACGACTCCGGGCCGCGGTAGTACATGTAAGTGCGGCCCATGCTGGTCGAGCTCGGGCGGATGCTGTAGTCGTCAAGCGCGGGCAGGTCACTGGCGTTCTGATACCAGGTGAACGGCAAATGGCCGCTCGGGTCGTAGTTGCCGAGCACCACGTCGGCGAGCGCGTCGCCCTTGCGCTGGCCGTTGTACGAGGTCCACAGGAGCGACGAGACGTTGTCGCGGAAGCTGTCGACGTCGACCTGCCCGATCGACTCGATCACCGCCGCAGTGTTCGGGTTCTTCGCCGCCACGTCGTTGATGAGATCCGCCTGCGCGCCCGGGAGCGCCATGCTCGTACGGTCCACGAACTCGTTCGCGCTGCTGTCGTCGGTGCCGGCGTACACGACGACATCGTCGTAACCTGCGGCGGCGTTGACCGCGTTCTGGTCGACCGTGGTCAGCTGCGAGGCATTCGTCGGGCTTCCGGTGAACCCGTTGTAGAAGTCAACCGTCGCATTCGGGTTGACCGCCTGGATGGCCTGCTTGAGCCCCTGGTAGGGAGTCACCTCCTTGGCCTGCCCCGGGGCCCCCTGGTCGCTCGAGTACCCGCCGAGGTACATGGCGCCCGCGGCGGCGCCGGTCGAGCCGACTTCCCCCCTGGGCGTCGGGTTGGCCAGGTACCCGATCACCGCGACCTTGAACGGGCCGCTGCTCGGCACGTGGATCGGCAGCACGGTGCCGGTGGCGCCGCTGCTCAGCTTGGTCTGCGCGTTCTTGAGCAGCACGAACCCGCGGTCGGCCACCTGCCGGGCCAGCTGCAGGCGGGCCGGCGTCTCGGTGACGGCGTTGTTGGCGTCTGAGTTCGTCCAGGTTCCGGCCGGGAGCTGCGCCCGCGCCGCCTTGACCCATCGCTCGTTGGCCACGTCGTCGAACTCGCCCAGTTGCATGCGCGCGGTGAACAGCTTGACCAGCGAGGTGTCCATGTCGTTCTGGTTGAACACGTCGGTCTGCGTGGGGATCTGCTCCTCCGCGGCGGCGGGGAGCGTATTGCCGTAACTGAAGCTGTCGGCATAGCCGGCGTTGCAGTTCAGGTCCTCGCCGGCGGCATTCGCGAAGGCTCGTGCTTCGTTCACGTTCAGCGGTCGGCTGTAGCCGGGTGGCTGCCAGTGGTGGCCGTGATAGATCTCGTACACGGCGTCGCAGTCCGATGTGAGGTAGCCCCCGAAGCCGAACGTCTGGCGCGCCAGCGTGTCGTTCAGGTGGATGTTGGCCGGCGCGGGGATGTCGTTGACCGAGTTGTAGGCCGACATGATCGAGCCCGGGTGCGACTGCTGGATGGTCTGCTTGAACTGCGCGGTGTAGTACTCGCGAAGGGTGCGCTCGTCCATGTTCGAGGTGCCGGTCAGACGGTCGGTTGGTCCGCCGATGCGATCGCCCTCGGTGTTGTTGGCGGCGTAGTGCTTGATCGTCGCGATCGCCTTCAGGTAGCCGCCGCCCTGAGGCAGCAGCTTGCCTTGCTCGTCCTTGCCCTCCAGGCCGTTGACGAACTGCGAGGCGATGTCCGCGGTGAGCAGTGGGTCCTCCGAGAAGGCCTCGTCGTTGCGGCCCCATCGGGGATCTCGGCCCAGGTTGACCGTGGGCGAATAGAAGTCGAGGTCGAGCGAGTTGTTCGGAGCGACCTCACGCGCCTCGTCGGAGATCGCGGACGCCTCCTGATACATCGTGCTCGGGTCCCACGAGGACCCGAGCGCGAGGCTGATCGGGTAGGAAGTCGTGTTGTCGAGCACGGTCGCGTTCCCCGACGGGTTGAGCTGCAGCCGTGACACTCCGTGCAGCGCCTCGTTCCACCAACCGTAGGCCTGCACGCCGAGACGCGGGATCGCCGGGGCCTGGCTCGAGTCCATCTGAGACGCCTTCTCGGCGAGCGTCATCCGCGACACCAGGTCCGCCGCGCGCTCGGCCGGCGAGTACGCGCGGTTCAGGTAGATCGGTGTGGGATCTACGCTGCGGCGCCGGTCGGCGGAGGAGACTGCGATTGGTACTGCGACCAGGGCGGCGAGGACGCAGACGAGGAGGAATACGCGGAGACGTAGACGCAGACGCATGGGAGGGACCCTTCTGGAGCCGACGGGATCGCTTCCACAGGGAGAGCGAGAAGCTCATCCGCGGTTCCCCGCGTATCCCCCAACTCGCGCGCAGACTCCCGTTGACTCTGTCGCCCCCGTACGTTGTCGGCGTCTGTCACGACCTCAACTCCCCTCGATGGTGGCGCGAGCACCTTACGTCTGCTGTTGGCAGAAGTCAAGCCTCCGAGGACCGACTACACCAGCAATATGTCGATTGTCCATCAAAATGTCCCCGCTACCGACCGCTACGGCCGATAGATTCCGCTCCTGTGAGCGCTGAATGACCGAAGAATCCAGTCTCGGTCCCCGGCAGATGAACCGTCTGAGGATCATCGAGGCGCTGTACCGGCACCCGCTGTCCAGCCGGGCGGACCTGGCGCGCGAGACCACGCTCTCGCGCGCGACCGTCTCGACCCTGGTAGAGGAGCTCGTGCAGGCCGGGCTGGTCGAAGAGAACGCCGCCGCACCGGCGGGCGCCGGCGCCGAAGCCGGGATTGGACGTCCGCCGGTCCTGCTGTCGCTGGTCTCTGGCGCCGCGTTCGCGGTCGGGCTCGATTTCGGGCACCAGCACATCCGGGTGGCGCTGTGCGACCTGTCGGGCGAGCCGATCGTCGACGACTACTCGCTGGCCCAGGTCGACCACGCTCCGATCGAGAGCCTCGACCTCGCGCACGAGCTCGTCCGTCAAGCCCTGCGCCGGGCCGGGGTGGCATCCGACCGGCTGCTCGGGGTGGGGATGGGGCTGGCGGTCCCGATCGTCAGGGCAACCAGGGAGCTCGCGGCGGACGGCATCCTCCCGGGCTGGCACGGGATCCGGCCAGCCGAGGAGATGGAGGCGCGCCTGGGGATTCCCGTCGCGCTCGACAACGACGCGAACGTCGGTGCCCTCGGCGAGAAGGCCTTCGGAGCCGCGCGGGGAGTCAACGACCTGATCTACGTCCGCCTATCCGCCGGCATCGGCGCTGGTCTGATCCTCGAAGGCCATCCCTACGCAGGGGTCACCGGCGTGGCCGGAGAGATCGGGCACGTCCTCTCGGACCCGAGTGGCCCGATCTGCCGCTGCGGCAATCGGGGGTGCCTGGAAGCGGTGGCCAGCCCGGTCGCGGTCGCTGCGTTGCTCGAGCGCAGCATCGGAGAGCCGGTGACCGTTCCGCGGCTGCTCGAGCTCGTTGCGGACGGCCACCGAGGGGCGAGGCGCGCGGTCGCCGAAGCCGGCGAGGCGGTCGGCCGGGCGGTCGCGATGGCCGTCAACGTCCTGAATCCCGAGCTTGTCGTGGTGGGCGGTGAT
>DATFDC010000125.1:0-2990 GCA_035252415.1 Solirubrobacteraceae bacterium | reverse complement strand
AGCGACCCGACCCGGGACTGGGCGTGTTCGAGACCGTGCTGGTGGAGCACGGTCGCCCGGTGGGCCTCGAGCGCCACCTGGCCCGGCTCGAGGCGTCGCTCCGCGCGATGTACGGCTCTGCACTTCCATCGACGCTGACCGCGGGCGCTCAGGCCGCGGCAGCCCAGGCCGCCGACGCGCCCCGCGCGCGGATGCGCGTGCTGGCCGATCCTGCGGGCACGGTACGCATCACGGTCGCCCCGGCCGGCGTTGCCCCCGACGATCCGGTTGTGCTCGTCCCGTTCGCGCTGCCCGGGGGCCTCGGCGCCCACAAATGGCGCGACCGGCGGCTGGTCGACGCTCTGGCGGACGCAGCCGGCGGTGACGTTCCCCTGATCGTCGACACCGACGGCCACGTGCTCGAGGCGGCCTACGCAAACGTGTGGATCGTCGAGGATGAGGAGCTGATCACCCCGCCGACCGACGGGCGGATCCTTCCGGGCACCGAGCGCGAGGCCCTCCTGGCCGCGGATCCGTTCGCGCGCGAGGAGCCCGTGTCGCTGGTACGGCTGTCACGGGCCGACCGCGTCTTCTTGACCTCATCGATCAGCGGCCGCCATCCCGCCCGGCTTCAGGATGGCCTGCCGCGCTACGACCAACGCCGGCTGGAGGTTCGCTCGTGAGCGCTAAGACCGTGGTGGTGCTGGGTGCCCGCAATCTCGGTGGGGCGATCATCGACCACTTCCTGGAAATGGGCTGGAGCGCGGCCGGGGTGGCGCGCAGCGAGGACACGCTGGCGCAGGTGAGTGCGCGCGGCGCGCTGGCGGTTGCGGCGGACGCCGCGGATCCGGACTCGCTGCGGAACGCCTTGAGCACGGCACGGACCGAGTACGGCTCGCTCGATGCGGTGGTCAATGCGGTGAGTGCCGCCCGCGCACCGAGCGGCGGGGTGTTCGGGGGTGGCGAGCTTGCGCAGGCTGATCTGGAAGCGTTTCGGGGCTGGACGGTGGCCGTAGCCGAGCAGGCGTTCGTGTTCTTGTCGGAGGGCGCCGCCGCTCTGTCTCGGAGTGGCGGTGGGGCGCTGGTCCAGATCACGGGTGGCTCCTCGCGCCGGGCGATGCCGGGCCGCGGGCTATGGGCGGCGGGCGCGTTCGCGACGCGGGCTCTGGTGCAGGCGGCCGCCCAGGAGCTGCGCGGTCAGGGCATCCACGCGGCGCTGCTCGCGGTCGACGCGACGATCGAATCGCCGAAGACCGAGGCGTTCACGCGCGGCGTGGAGCGAGAGGCGCTCGCGGACATGGGCGAGGTCGCGCGGGCGGTGTCGTACCTCGTCGAGCAGGGCCCGCGGGCGCTCACCCACGAGCTTGTTGTGACGCCGGCTCGGGAGCGCTGGGTGCCCTGACGCCGACCGCGAGGAGCGCGGCGAGCACGGTGGCGCCGCACGAGACCAGGAACGGCGCGCTGACCCCGCCCGGCCCGATCACCGCGCCACCGATCGCCGAGCCGGCGGCCAGGCCGCCGATCAGCGCGGCCGAGACCCAGGTGAACGCCTCAGTCTCGCTCCCGACGGTCACCGCGCGGCCGACCAGCGCGTACTGGCAGGAGAACATCGGCGCGATGGTCAGACCCGCGAGCAAACTGCACACCACCCCGGCGGCGATCGAGCGGGCCGCGATCAGCGGGGCCGTGCACAGCACCGCGAGCCCGAGCAACATCCGGTAACGCAGGGGGAGCGGCGAGCGCCAGGCCCGGGCGCCGTACCAAAGCCCGCCGGCCATGCTGCCGACGCTCCACAGGGCCAAGAGCAGCCCCGAGGCCGGACGCGAGCCCGCGTGCAGGGCCAGCGACGGCAGCCCGACCTCGATCGCGCCGAGACCGGCGCCGGTCAGCGCGATCGGCGCGAGCAGCGCCCGAAGCTCGGGGCTGGCCAGGGCGGAGGTGCGAACGGAGGCGTCGGCTCGGAGTGGTCCGGGGCGCAGCCACCGCGAGCGCAGGAACAGCACCGTGCCGCCCAGGGAAACCGCGCCGAGCAGACCCACCGCGAGTTCCGGCGAGCCGAACGCGACGACCAAGGCCACCACCAGTGGCCCGGTGATCCACAGCACCTCCTGGACGACTGCCTCGAGCGCATAGGCGGTGTCCCGGGTCTCCGGATCGTCGAACATCTCGCCCAACAGGACACGGACCACCGGGGCCACCGGAGGCAGCAGTGCACCGCTCATCGCGGCCACCACGATCAGCACCGCGGCGCCGGCGTGGCTCTGGGCGGCCACGACCAGGAGGCCGTACACGATGGCCTGGCCGGCGGCCAGGGGTAGGAGCACGCGCCGGCGGCCCCGAGCGTCGACCAGGCGCCCGAGCAGCGGCGCGCAGGCCGCGGTGGCGAACGCCGAGGCGCCCACCGCGGCACCCGCGGCAGCGTAGGAATGGGTGGCCCCGCGGACCAGCAACAGGACGGCCAGCGCCGCCATGCCCTGGGGGAGCCGAGCCACCAGCGCGCTGGCGAACAGCCCAGCGGCGCCCGGTAGCGACAGCACGGGTCGATACTTGGCGAGCATCGCGTCCGAGCCTACCGGCCGCGTCGCGTTTACGATGGGGCGCGTCTTGACCAGAGAAGTGGTGGACGATCTATCGGTGCTGGTTCGGCTGGTCCCGGTGTCCGGGCGCGACGTGGTCGACATTGGCTGCGGCGGCGGCGTGCTCGTGCGTGCGCTGACCGCCCGCGGCGCGCGGGTGACCGGCGTCGAGATCTCGGAGTCGCAGCTCGCCTCGGCAATCCGAGACGACGACGGAAACGGCGCCCGGTACGTGGTCGGCCTTGCCCAAAGCTTGCCGCTCGACGACGCCTCCGTTGACGTGGTGGTGTTCATGCGCGCGCTTCACCACGGGCCGCAGGCCGACATGCTGGCGGCGCTTGGCGAGGCGCGTCGGGTGCTGCGACCCGGCGGCGCGGTCTACATCGCCGAGCCACTGGCCGAGGGCGACTTCTTCGAGCTGACCAGCCTGATCGA
>DATFDC010000124.1:0-5002 GCA_035252415.1 Solirubrobacteraceae bacterium | reverse complement strand
GCCGAGATCATCACCGCTGCGGTCATCGGGAGGAACGCGATGCCGGTGGCGACCGGGGAGTAGCCGCGGTTCTGCTGGAGGTAGTAGGTGAGGAACAGGAACACGCCGAAGACCGCCGAGCCGGAGATGCCGATCGTTATGAATGACCCCGCGCGGTTGCGGTTCGTGACAACCCGCAGCGGCAGCAGCGGGTTGCGGCTCCGGGACTGAATGGCCGCGAACGCCGTCAGGAGGATCGCGCCGGCGATCAGGAAGCCGAGCGTGATCGGGTTGCTCCAGCTCGTGGTCTCGGCGTGCGAGAAGCCGAACACAAGTGAGAACAGACCGGCCGACACCGTGAGCACGCCCGGGATGTCGAGCTTTGGCTTGACCGCCGGGGCCTCGTTGTGCAGCAGGATCAATGCGCCGGCGATGCCGATGACCGCGAAGACCAGGTTCACGTACATGCTGTAGCGCCAGCTCAGGGTCTGGGTGAGGACGCCGCCGAGGATCAGCCCGATCGACGCGCCGCTACCGGCGATCGCGCCCCAGATGCCGAACGCCTTGTTGCGCTCGGCCGGGTCGAGGAAGGTGGTGGTCAGGAGCGACATGGCCGCGGGAGCCAGCAGCGCGCCGAACGCGCCCTGGAAGGTCCGCGAGACCGCGAGCATGCCGAACGACTGCGCGGCGCCGCCGACCGCGGAGGCGATCGCGAACCCGGCGAGGCCGGCGATGAACGTCCACTTGCGGCCGAACAGGTCGCTGATCCGTCCGCCGAGCAGCAGCAGGCTCCCGAAGGCGAGCGCGTACGCGGTCACGATCCACTGGCGGTCGGAGTTGGCGAAGTGCAGGGCGCGCTGGGCCGAAGGGAGCGCGATGTTCACGATCGTCGCGTCGAGCACGACCATCAGCTGCGCGAGCGCGAGGACCACGAGGATCGTCCAGCGCTTGGTGTGGTGGGGGTTGGCGGTCATCCGAAGGCTCCTGACGGTGGGCTAAGTGGATATCTCTTATCCGGTTATATCGGCAAGCCTACCACGAAACTGGATACTGTCAATCCACTTTCGCTAAACTTTTCCGTGATGCCCCGAACCAAGGCCTCGGAGCGCCCCCTGCGAAAGGACGCGGAGCGCAACCGGCAGCGGATCCTCGACGCTGCCCGGGAGCTGTTCGCCGAGGAGGGGCTGGGGGTCACGCTCAACGACATCGCCCACCACGCCGGCGTCGGGGTCGGGACCGTCTACCGCCGGTTCCCGGAGAAGTCACAGCTGGTCGAGGAGCTGTTCGAGCAGCAGGTCTCAGAGCTCGTCGGGCTCATGGAGGAGGCGCTCGAGGACCCCGACCCCTGGCAGGGCCTGACCGGGTTCCTCAGGCGGAACCTCGAGCTTCAGGCCCGGGACCGCGCGTTTCGCCAGATCATCGTCGGCACGCCGGAGGCCGCGCAGCGCATGAGCCAGATCCGCGCGCGCATGTTCCCGCTGGGCGCTCGGCTCATGCAGCGGGCCAAGGACGCGGGCGCGCTCCGCGCCGACTTCGAGGCATCGGACATCCCGATGATGTTCCTGATGCTGACGACGATTCTCGACGCCGCCCGAGAGGTCGAGCCCGACCTGTGGCGCCGCTACCTCGAGATCTTCATCCAGGGACTGCGCGCCGAGCCGACGCCGCCGGCTCAGCTGGGCACACCCGCGCTCGACGGACCGCAGGTCCCGAGCGTGATGGGCGCGTTCAAGCTGCCTCGGCGCTGAGCCCTACGCCACGGCGGTCGGCTCGCCGACCACATCCATGAACCGGCCGGCGTCGGCCAGCACGTCGTGCAGCCGGTCGACGATCTCGTCGAGCACGGCGGCGTCGCAGATCAGCGGCGGCGCGATCTGAAGCACGCTGTCCCCGCGGTCGTCGGGGCGGGCGATCAGCCCGGCCTCGAGCAGCCGCCCGGGCAGGAACCCGCGCAGCAGCTTGTCGCGCTCGGGCTTGTCGAAGCGCTCGTTGGATTCGCCTTTGACCAGTTCCATGGCCCAGAAGAACCCGCGCCCGCGGACGTCGCCGACGATCGGAAGCGAGCGCAGCGTCTGCAGGCGCTGCTTAAGGTGCGCCTCGTGGCGGCGGACGTTCTCGAGCACCCCGTCGCGCTCGAAGATCTCGAGGTTGCGCAGCGCGATCACCGAGGCCAGCGGATGGCCGCCGAACGTGATCCCGTGGCGGAACAGCACGCCCGGCTCGTACAGCGGCTCGGCCACCCGGTCGGACACGAGCACGGCGCCCATCGGGGCGTAGGCGCTGGTCAACCCCTTGGCGACGCTGACCAGATCGGGCACGACGCCCTCGCGCTCGACGCCCAGCCAGTGCCCGAGCCGGCCGAAGCCGCAGATCACCTCGTCGGCCATGAGCAGCGCGCCGCACTCGTCGGCGATCGCGCGCAGGCCCTCCCAGTAGCCGGGCGGGGCGAGCAGGCACCCGCCGGCGTTCTGCACGGGCTCGGCGATGATCAGCGCCACCTCGTCGGGGCCGGCCGCGTCGACCGCCTCGCGCACCTCGGCCAGGAGCCGCTCGCAGAATGCCTTCGGGTCGTCGCCGTCGGGAGCGCGGAAGGAATTCGTGTTGGAGACGTGGGTGACGTCGATCGGCGGCGGGCCGAACGGCGCCTTCATCGGCTCGACCCCGGTGAATGCGAGCGCGCCCAGCGTGACCCCGTGATAGGCGATGACGCGCGCGATCGCCTTGCGGCGCTGGGGCTGGCCGATCGCCTCGAAGTGCTCGCGGACGATCTTCCAGGCCGCCTCGACCGCCTCGGATCCGCCGCTGGTGAAGAACGCGTGGTTGAGGTCCCCGGGCATCACCTCGGCGAGCTTCTGCGCGAGCTCGATCGAAGGCGGGTGCGCGGTGCCCCAGTTCGTGCTGAAGGCGAGCCGCGGGAGCTGGTCGGCGATCGCCGAGGCCATCTCCTCGCCGTACGAGTAGCCGATCTGGCAGCAGAACAGGCTCGACAGTGCGTCGATGTAGCGCCGGCCGCGGGTGTCGAACACGTACGGACCCTCGCCCCGCTCGAGCACCAGAAGCTCCTCGGCGAACGCCGCCTGGTGGCGCGTGAAGTGCATCAGCAGGTGCTCGCGGGCGGACTGCTGTAGCTGATCGTGAGTCGCCGCCATGGTGGAGGTCATCACCTTATCGCCGTTGGTTAGCCGGGGCGATCGACCGGGAGCGCCCCGAAGCTCTGGACGACCGGCATCAACTCGATCGTGTTGACGTTGACGTGCTCGGGCTGGGAGGTCACCCACTCGACCGCCGACGCGATGTCCTCGGGGCCGAGCGGCTCGGTCCCGGCGTACACGCCGGCGGCGCGCTCGGCGTCGCCGCCGAAGCGCACCTCGGAGAACTCGGTGCCGCCGATCAGGCCGGGCTCGATGCAGGTGACGCGGATCCCCTTCCCGTGCAGGTCCGCGCGCAGGTTAAGGCTGAACTGGTGCACGAACGCCTTGGTCGCGCCGTACACGTTACCGCCCGGGTACGGGTAGGTGCCGGCGATCGAGCCGATGTTGACCACGTGGCCGCGACCGCGCGCGACCATCCCCGGCAGCATCGCCCGGGTCATGTAGACGAGGCCCGTGCAGTTGGTCTCGATCATCTGCTCCCACTGGTCGAGGTCGGCGGCCTGGGCGGGCTCCAGCCCGAGCGCCAGCCCGGCGTTGTTGACCAGCACGTCTATCTCGGCGAACTGGGCGGGGAGCGACGCGGGCAGTTGCTCGATGGCGTCCCGGTCACGCACATCGAGCACTGAAACAAAAATCAAATCCTCGCCGAACTCGTCGACCAGGGCGGTCAACCGGTCGGCGCGGCGCGCGGTGGCGACGACCTTGATGCCGGCGGCTGCGTAACGGCGCGCGACCGACTCGCCGATGCCCGCGCTCGCTCCGGTGACCAATACGATCTGTGGCCGCATGACGGGTGATCGTAGATGTTGCACACGCTGCTGACGTTCGTGCCGGTGGCGATCCTGCTGTCGCTGACCCCCGGGGTGGCGACCGCGCTGGTGGTGCGAAACGCGGCTCGGGGCGGAAGGCGGCAGGCGTTCCTGACCACCTCGGGCAACTCGGTCGGCGTGCTCGCTTGGGCGTGCTTCGCGGCGGTGGGCATCGCCGCGGTGGTCGCGGCGTCCGCGGCGGTGTTCGATGCGGTCAAGCTGGCCGGCGCAGCGGTGCTGCTGGTCATGGGTCTGCGCTCGCTGCTGGGCGGCCATGATGCCGACGTGCCGGCCGCGCCGGGGCGATCCGCGTTCCGAGATGGTCTGCTCACAAGCCTGGCCAATCCCAAGCTGGCCGCGTTCTTCGTCGCGCTGTTCCCGCAGTTCATCCCCCACGGTGCGGCTGTGCTGCCCAGCGCGCTGGGGATGGCGGTGGTGATCGTCGCGGTCGATCTGGTCTGGTACTCGATGCTCGCGCTGCTCGTCGCCCGGGCCAGGAAGGCGTTCACCGACGGCGGCTGGGGGCGGCGGATCGAGCGGCTGACCGGAGCGGTCCTGATCGGCCTGGGGATCCGGCTCGCGCTCGAGCGCCGTTAGCTGTCGAAGCCGAGGCCCATCCGGTCGAGGGTTCTGAGCCAGAGTCCGCGCCGGCCTTCGTTGCGGTCCGTCGCGGCGAGGCGATTGCGGGTGAGCTGGATGACCGCTGAGCGCAGCGGCTCGGGCGGGAACGGGAGCGGGCGGTGGCGCACCATGGCCAGTTCGGTGGCCTCAGTTGTGCGCCCGTCCAGGAGGTCGAGGGCGACGCGGGCGCCGGAGCGGCTGGCCGCCACGCCGAGCCCGGTGTACCCGAGCGCGTAGCTCACCCGTCCGCCCAGGGCCCGGCCGAAGAACACCGAGAAGCGGCTGCAGGTGTCGATCGCGCCGCCCCACCGATGGCTGAAGCGCACGCCTTCGAGTTGGGGGAAGGCGGTGAAGAAGTGCTGCGAGAGCTTCGCGAACGTGGGCTCGTGGTCGTCGAGGTGAGGACCGACCGGGCCGCGGTAGCGATACACCGCGTCGTAG
>DATFDC010000123.1:0-4970 GCA_035252415.1 Solirubrobacteraceae bacterium | reverse complement strand
CGGTCGAGCCGCGGGTCAGCGACGACCGGACCCGCATGCGTCCGGGCGAGCACGCGGTGCTCGTGATCGACGCCAACGGCGAACGGGCCATCGCCATGCTCGAGGTGCTGCACACGCGCGGGGAGAAGGCGATCGTGGCCGCCGAGACGACGGCCGCCGTCGAGCTGGCCCGCGAGCATCAGCCCAAGGCGGTGCTGCTGGCCGGGGACGCCAAGCGCGTCGAAGCCGGGATCTCCGAGCTCAAGCGCCACCCCGACACCCGGCATCTTCCGATCGTGGCAGTCGGCGGCCTGGCGGCGCGGCTGCCCACCTTACGCATGGGTGCGGTTGCCTTCGTCGAGCGGTCGATCGACGCCGCCGAGCTCGATCTGGCCATGTCGCGCGTAGATGCGGTGACCGGCACGCATGCCCGGCGGGTCGCGCTGGTCGCCCACTCGTCGGGCTTCGAGCGGCTCGCGAACGTCCTGCGCAGTATCGACGAGGTCGAGGTGGTCCGGATCGATCCAGAGACCGCATCGCTGGCGCTGCGCGCCGAGCCCTACGACCTCGCGGTCATGTCGCTGGACCGCCGGGAGATCGATCCGTTCTCGACGCTGCGCAGCCTGGTCACCGAGGAGGTCGTCCGCGATCTTCCGCTGATCGCGTACGTGCCGGGCGAGCTGAGCCGGCTCGAGCGAGCCCGACTCGACGCAGTGGCCAAGGCGGCGGTCATCGCGGTGGTCGACTCGCCAGAGCTCCTGGCCGACCGGGCGACCCTGTATCTGCACCGGGCGCCGGGAACCCTGCCGAAGTCGATGCGCGGGCTGCTGAGTCGTGTGAGCACCGACTCGGGAATTCTGCACGGCAAGAAGGTGCTGGTGATCGACGACGACGTCCGCAGCGGCTTCGCGCTGACCTCGATGCTCGAGCAGTACGGGATGAAGGTCGTCTACGCCGAGAACGGACGCGAGGGGATCGAGCGTCTGCGCCAACACGCGAACACCGACCTCGTGCTGCTCGACATCATGATGCCCGAGATGGATGGCTACGAGACCGCGCAGGCCATCCGCGCCACGCCGGGGTTGGAGCATCTGCCGATCATCTCGCTGACCGCCAAGGCACTGAAGGGCGACAAGGACAAGGCGCTCGCCGCCGGCGCCTCGGACTACATCGCCAAGCCGGTCGACGTCGACCAGTTGATCGCGCTCATGCGCGCGTGGCTCGGCGCCGGCGAGCCGGTTCGCAGCGCGTAGTCGGCAAAATCACGCATCGTGGGGTGCGACTGGCTGCTGATCGACGGATCGAGCATGATCTTCCGCGCGTTCTACGGGGTGCGCAACGCCCCGCGCGCTCCGGACGGCCGGCAGGTCAATGCCGTGCACGGGTTCCTCGACCGGCTCGCCCGCCTGATCTGGCAGCGCCGGCCGCTCCACCTGGCGGTGGCCGACGACGAGGCGTGGCGGCCGGACTGGCGGGTGCAGCTGATCCCCACCTACAAATCCCACCGCGTCTCCGAGCCGATTCCCCCGGGGCTCGTGCCGCAGATGCCGATCATCCGGGACGTGCTCGCGGCGATCGGGATCGACATGGTCGGCGTCGCGGAGCACGAGGCCGAGGACGTCATCGCCACCTGGTCCCGGCTGGCCGAGGGGACGATCGAGATCGCCAGCGGCGACCGTGACCTGTTCGCGCTGGTGGAGGATCCGCGAGTCCGGATCCTGTATCCGGAGAAGTCGGGCCTGGCCGTGATCGACGAGGCCGAAGTGACTCGCCGCTACGACATACCCGGCCGGCGCTACGCCGACTTCGCGATCCTGCGCGGCGACCCCTCCGACGGCCTGCCCGGCCTGAAAGGCGTCGGGAACGTCACCGCGGCGAGCATGATCCGACGCCACGGGAGCATCGCGGGCATCCTGCGCGACCGGCAGCTGAGCGACGCCGACCGCGCGTACCTGGAGGGCGCGATGACCGTCGTCGCGCCGGTCACCGACCTGCCGATCCCGGTCCCCCCCGGCCGCCGCGACGTCTACCCGGCCGATGAGAACGCGCTGCGCTCGCTCGCCGCGAAACACGGAGTTGGGGATCCCTGCGCTCGCCTGCTCACCGCGGTCGCGCGGCTGGCGTCTACTCGAGCTTGGGAGGCGTAACTCCGGCCTCGAGCATCGCCGAGTACAGACGCGACGCGGCCGAGGAGAGGTTCTGATCGCCCAACCGGCCGCGCTCGAGCAGGATCGCGATGTACTCGCGCACACAGGTCAGGAGCGCCTCGGCCTCCTGCGGCGTGAACTCCGGGGTCACGGCCATGGGCCGCAACGAATATACGGCCCCGCCCTCCGGTAGGAGGACGGGGCCGCATCTGTCACTTGGTCAATGGTGCTTGTGGCCGTGGATTTTGAGGATTACGGCCTGGGTGCTGATCGTCGAGGTGTGACCGCCATCGAGCGACTGTGCCGCGATGAGCGTCGCGTGCAGGCCGTGGCGAGCAGCCAGCAGGCTCCGGCCCGTGCCGTTCAGCGAGATCCGCACGATGCGGGTCTGGCCGGCGTTCAGGGTGACCGTCGTGCTACCGACGCCCACCCGGCGGTGGTGCCGGCCATGGGCGGTCAGCTTCAGCGTCACCTTGCAGGGTGCGTTCCCGCACGTGATCCGGACCGCGACCGTCTTGCCGTTCACCTTGGCGTGCCCGACCGTGACCGTCCCATGCGCGGGTGGCGGCGGGGTCGTCGTCACCGAGCTCGTGGTCAGGGTCTGATCGGCCCCCGCGAAGGTGCCGAAGTCAGAGCTGGCCACCGCCCGGTAGTGGACCGTGGTCCCGGCCGGCAGACCGGCCAGCGCCGCGCTGAACGCGGCGGGAGCGTTTCCGACCCCGACCGTCTGCGCAGCCGTGCTCTGGCCGTACGCGGTGGTCGTGCCGAAGTCGAAGTGCACCTTGACCGCGGCGCCCTCCGGGTTGACCGTCCCGCTCACCGTGGCCGCCGAGGTCGAGATCCCGCTCGCCGCGCCGGTCACGGGCACGCCGGGCTGGTAGGCGTCGGCGAACAGCCCGAGCGGGCTGGTCCCATTGGTGAACAGGAAGAACGGCGTTCCCACCGCGCCGCCCTGGCACGTCTGACCGTCCATGTTGAGCGGGGTGGCGATGCAGGTCGAGGAGATCGGCTCGCGCACATTTGCCTGACCGGCACCGTCGCCGGTGGGCGTGAGCGGGACGTCTGACTCGTCCAGGACGAACGTCGGGTTCGCCGCGTTCACGAAATGACCGACGAACGCCTTCGTGCCGGTGCTCGTGTCCTCTCGCCAGGTCACGTAGGGCGTGTTGCCCGAGAACGTGATGTCGGGACGCGTCGACTCGACACCGGAGGTCGAGATCGGGGCCCCGCCGTTGACGATCTGGAAGTGCGGTGACGGCGTCGCGACAAATCGCGACACGAACACCTGGTGCACCCCGTTCACCGTCTCATCCCAGGTCACCCAGGGAGCGGTCGGGTTGGCCGGGTTCATCGAGCCCGCCGCGACCCGCGGATCCTCGGCGTCCTTGGTCGGATCGCTGTTCAGCGAGCAGCCCTGCTCGGCCGACAGCGAACTCGCGCAGTGGTTGGTCGTGTCGAGGAGCCCTTGGTCGGCGTTCCCGATCACGTGCCAGTGGAAGCCGCCGCTGACGCCGGCGGTGGTGTCGGCTTCGGCCTTGGCCGCGAACACCAGCTCCTTGTCGGACAGGCCGGTCGTGCCCGGATGCTGCTCGTACCAGACCACCCACGGCACGCTGTCATTCGCGCCCGTGAACGCGATGTCAGGCTCGATCCCGTCACGCTTGACGTCGACGTTGAGGCTCGGGTCCAGCCCGCCGGGACCGACGCGCTGGACACCGACGTCCTGGAAGCAGAAGCCGCCAATCGCCGGGATGTGGTTGGTTGCGTCACGCACGCCCACCGGGGTGACCGTGTCGCAGTTCGCCGTGCTCGGGCCCACTGGCTTGGACACGAAGATCTGATTGGTCCCGCTTCCCGTCGCCGTCTTCTCCGTCTCCTGCCAGGTGACCCACGGCCCGGGCTTGGTCGGATCGGCCGCCGAGCCACCGGCCACCGACGGGTTCTCGGCGCTCTGGTCGGTGTGGATGTTCAGCGACGGCACCGGTGTGTTGCCGACACCGCCCGTGCCCCGACCCTGACCCGCGAACACCCACTTGTTCTGTGCCGCGTCGAACCGGCTGGCGAACACGTTGTTGGCCCCGAACCCGCTGCCGGTCGTGTTCTCGTACCACGTCGCCCACGGGACCGTGCGGCCCGCTCCGGCGAAGTCGATCGACGGCGCCTCGCCGTCCTGGCCCTGGTCGAAATTCAGCGACCCGGCGAACATCGGGTTGGCGCTCGAGCGACCGCCCACCGTGCCGTTGCCGCGCGTCGTCCACGCGCCGCCGGCAAACGAGCGCGAGAACACCTGGTCATGTTGCCCGGCCGCCTCCTGCTGGCGGAAGACCGCCCATGGCACGGCCGGCTTGGTAGCGACCAGCGCGCCGCCGACCACGTCGGCGTTGGATGGGTCCTCTCCGCTCACGCTTAGCGCGGGGTTGATCCCCGCGGCGACGTCGTCATTCACCTGCGCGCCCGGCGGCAGGGCTTGAAATGCCGCGGCCGAGCCGGCCGCCGCCAGCGCGACCGCCGTTACCACGAGCGCGATGCGCGCTCGCCGGGATAGCCCCCGGTAGGTCCCCATGTTGAGTTCTCCTTCGGTTCGAGGTTCGTTCTCGAACCGGGTTACGGGCGAGCGGGGTGAACGGTTCGCGGGCGGCTCAGTGGATCTGGTGAGCGGTGCCGACGAGCACGCGGCGGCCGGACGAAACCGGGTTGCCGTTGGCCTGCTGCACGGTCACGCTGAAGCTGCGGAACTGCGTGACCGGGGCGCCCGACCACAGCGTCACCTTCTCGGCGTCGTTGAACGTCCCGACCGGGACCAGGATGCCGGCCGGGTTCTTCAGCCACGCCTGGTAGTAGCGG
>DATFDC010000122.1:0-6254 GCA_035252415.1 Solirubrobacteraceae bacterium | reverse complement strand
AATGCCCCCGCCGCCGAGCGGAGCCAACCCACCGGTGCTGGCGCCGCTGAGCCCGCTCCTGTTCTCGCTCGCCAGCGTGTGGAACCAGCCACTGGCCCCCGACGCCGCGCTGGACCCGAGTTCAGCCACGATGATCACCGGGCTGGACACCGAGGTCTCGCGCGAACAGGAGACCAAGATCGGTCCGTGGATCACCGTCGGGGCAAACCTCTACGTCGTCGGTCCGGATCAGGCCACCGTGCAGGTGTCGCTTGATGACACCACGGGCCCGGTGCGGAGCGCGTTGCAGTCGGCGTTCATGGCCGTTCCGATCCCGCCCGGCGCTCAACCCGACAGCGACTCCGATGCCCAGCTGACCGTGTGGCAGCCGTCGAGCGACAAGCTTTGGGAGTTCTTCCACATGCGGCTCGAGTCCGATGGCTGGCACGCTGGATGGGGAGGCGCCATCCAGCACGTCTCGCAGAGCCCGGGGTATTTCAACTCCGCCTCGTGGCCCGGCGCGTCGAGTACCTGGGGAGCGACCGCGAGCAGCCTGCCGCAGTCCGCCGGTGTGATCACGCTCGCCGACGTCGAGCAGGGTCAGATCGATCATGCGCTCGCGGTCAATCTGCCGTACCCCTGCCAGAGAACCTATTCGTGGCCCGCACAGCGAACCGACGGGGCGGGCACCGCCTCGGACTGCATCCCCGAGGGTGCCCACTTGCGACTCGATCCGCGCCTCGACATCCCGGCGCTTCACCTGCCCAGGTTGGTGGAGATGATGGCTGAGGCAGCGCAGACCTACGGAATCATCGTGCGCGACCAGACGAAATGGGCCATCGGCTTCTGGATCCAGGCGCCGGCTGCGGCCGGCGCAAGCAATCCGTTCTACGACTCGAGCGGACAGCCGAGCGCCACCGGGCCGTTCCAAGGCCGGTGGCCCAATCAGCTCATGGGTTACTTCCCCTGGAGCCATCTGCAGGTGCTTCAAATGACCGGGCCGGGCGCCTAGCGCCCGGGCCAGTCACTACCCTCTTCGGCTCTTGAGTTCCGAGCCGCCGACCTTCGATCTGCAAAGCCACTCGCTGCACTCCGACGGCTCGCTCGAGCCCCGGGACGTCGTGGCGGCCGCCGCCGAGGCGCGCGTCGAGCTGCTCGCGCTGAGCGACCACGACAGCGTGGACGGTGTCCAGGCGGCCGCCGACGCGGCGGTGCAGCTCGGCGTGCGGCTGGCGCCCGCGGTCGAGATCTCCTCGGTCGACGGCACGCAGCAGGACCTGCACGTGCTCGGCTACATGGTCGATCACCACGACCCCGGGCTGCGCGAGAGGCTGCGCACCTGGCGGGAGGATCGCGAGCGCCGAGCCGAGGCGATGGGCGCCGCCCTGCGCGAGCTCGGCTACGAGCTCGACGACTCCGAGCTCGCGCGCCGACGCGCCAAGGGTCAGTCGATCGGCCGGCCGCATCTGGCCGATGCGGTGGTGGGCCACCCGGCCAACGCGGAGCGCCTGCGCGCCGAGGGCCTGGCCGAGCGCTCCGCGTTCCTCGAGGCCTATCTGATCGACGGCCGGCCCGCCTTCCGCCCCCGCACCAAGCCCACCGTGGCCGAGTCGATCCAGACCATCCACGACGCCGGCGGGGTGGCCGTCTGGGCCCACCCGTTCTGGGACGTCGAGGAACCGGGCGCGGTGCTCGAGGCCATCGATCGCTTCCGCGCCTGGGGCCTGGACGGCGTCGAGTGCTTCTACGCCACCCATACGCGTGAGCAGGCCGAGCTGCTGGCCGATCGCTGCTCGTCGGACGGACTGCTCAGCACCGGGTCCTCGGACTTCCACGGGCCGAATCACCGCCTGTTCTCGCGCTTTCGCGCGTTCAGCACGTACGGCCGCACGCCGGTGCTGGGCCCGATCGCCGCCGGCTGAACGCCACCGGCTGAACCCCACCGGCTGAACCCCGGGGCTACCGTGCCGGGCCGAGGACGCCGCGCGCTCGCAGCTCCCGGATCAGCATCTCGACCATCTCGTCAAGCTCGTGCTCGGCCTGCCGGAGCTCCACATCCGGCTCGCGCGGGCGCTCGTACGGGGCATCTACGCCGGTCAATCCGCGCAGCTTGCCGCTCCGCGCGCGGGCGTACAGCCCCTTCGGATCGCGCCGCTCGCACTCCTTAAGCGGAGTGTCCACGAACACCTCGACGAACTCGAGCTCGCCCCGGTCGTGGACGCTGCGGGCGAGCGCGCGGTCGACCGCGTAGGGACTGATCGCGCTGACGATCGCGATCGTCCCCGAATCAGCGAACAGGCTGGCCACGTGCGCCACCCGCCGGATGTTCTCCGCCCGGTCGCCGGGATCGAAGCCGAGATCTGAGTTCAGGCCGTGGCGCAGGTTGTCGCCGTCCAGCCGGTACGCCCGGTAGCCGTCCCGGGCCAGCCGCTCCTCGAGCGCCGCCGCGATCGTCGACTTACCCGAGGCCGGGAGCCCGGTCAGCCACAGAGTGGCGCCGCGCTGACCGAGCAGTGACCAGCGCGCGGCCCGGGCCAGGCCGTGCCGATCCCACCTGATGTCGGCAGCCGGGGCGTCGCTCCGCTCCATGTGCGCCTCGATGATCATGCCCGCCCCAACCGTGCCGTTGGTCTTCTCGTCGATCAGGATGAAGCTCCCGGTGGTCCGGTTGCGGCGGTACTCGTCGAAGATCAGCGGCACGGTCGTGCGCAGGCGGATCCTGCCGATGTCGTTGAGCCCCAGTTGGCGCGCGTGCTCGTCGCGATGCAGGGTGTTGACGTCGATCCGGTAGCGGACGTCCTCGACCACCGCCCGCGCCATTCGGCTCGTGTGCTTGATCGCGTACAGCCCGCCGGCGATCACCGGGTCATCGGCCATCCAGCACACGATCGCCTCGATGTGGCGGTCGACGGTCGGCCGGTTGTGCGGGCGGCAGATCATGTCTCCCCGCGAGATGTCGAGATCGTCCTCGAGCCGGAGCGCGATCGACATCGGAGCGCAGGCTTCGGGCATCGGCCCGTCGTAGCTGTCGACCCCGGCGATCCGGGTCTCTTCCCCGGACGGGAGCACGAGCACGGGATCGCCGGGACGGAACACGCCGGCGGCGATCTGCCCCGCATAGGCCCGGTAGTCGTGATCGTCGGCGCGCCCGGTCGACTTGGCTCCCAGCCCCGCCCCCGGCCACTGCGCCGGGCCACTGCCCGGTCCCGACGCCGTTCCCGGCCTGATCACCCACTGGACGGGGAGGCGGCAGTCGATCAGGTTCCGATCGGAGGCGATGTGCACGTGCTCGAGGTGATAGAGCAGCGCCGGCCCCTGATACCACTCCATGCGCTCGGACCGTTCGACCACGTTCTCGCCGTGCATGGCAGAGATCGGGATGAACGTCACGTCGGTCGTCTCCAGCCGGGCGCAGAACTCGCGGAAGTCCTGCTCGACCTGCTCGAACGCGTCCTGCGAGTAGTCGACGAGGTCCATCTTGTTCACGCACACCACGAGGTGCCGGATGCCGAGCAGCGACGCCAGGAACGCGTGCCGTCGGGTCTGCTCGACCACGCCCTGACGGGCGTCGATCAGGATCACGGCCAGGTCGGCGGTCGACGCGCCGGTGACCATGTTGCGCGTGTAGCGCTCGTGCCCGGGGGTGTCGGCGATGATGAACTTGCGGTGCGGCGTCTGGAAGTAGCGGTAGGCGACGTCGATCGTGATGCCCTGCTCGCGCTCGGCGCGCAGCCCGTCGGTGAGCAGCGACAGATCGAGCGCCTGCGCGCCGCTGCGCCGCTCGGATGCCGCCCGCAGCGCCTCGAGCTGGTCGGTCAGGATCTGCTTGGAGTCGTAGAGCAGGCGCCCGATCAGCGTGCTCTTTCCGTCGTCGACCGAGCCGGTGATGACCAGGCGAAGCAGCGCGCTCGCCTGCGTCTGCTCGGCGATCGCCGTCATTGTGTGTGCGGCGCTGGTCGACGTCATGCCGCCGACCGTAGCGCAGGGTACGGATGCGGAGATCCGATCATGCCTGGGACGGCGCGGGAGCGAGCGCCTGCGCCCGTGGCGCCACCGGGAGGCTGAAACCCGACTCGCGCGCCCGGCGGGCCCCGGCGCGCAGCTCGCGGCGCAGCGCGAACAGGTAGTCGTCGAAGTCGACCTCCATCGTGTGGCGCTTGGAGGCCACGTAGCGGCGGCACATGCGCTCGTGCTCGCGCCGCATCTCGCGCTCCATGTCAGACCGGAGCGGAAGGCGATACTCGCCCCGCAGATATGACGCGACCCAGCGCCCCTGCGCCTCGGCGAGCGGCATGAGCGCCCCGAGCGGCTGCAGCAGTCCGATGAAGAACAGGTTCTCCACGCCGGGCTTAAACACCCGCCGGTAGAGCAAAAGCTCGTTGTCCGGCGCGGACACGAACTCCGGGTCGAAGAACGGGAACGTGACCTTGTAGCCGGTGGCCCACACGATCACGTCGATCGGCTCCTCGCTGCCATCCACGAACCGGACCCGGTCACCGGCCAGCGCGCTGATCTGGGGCTTCCAGGCCACCTCGCCGGCGGCGACCCGTCCGAGGAAATCCGCCGACAGCGTCGGGTGCGATTCGAGCAGCCGGTGGTCGGGCTCGGGCAGCCCGTAGTCCTCCACCCGGCCGACGGCCAGTCGGTAGATCGCGCGGAAGAACGCGTGGCGCACCGCGAACGGCACGAGCGGCGTCAGCGGGCTGACCGCGATCTGGTCAACCGGCCGCCCCAGCACGTACTTCGGGACGACGTGCTCGCCGCGCCGCCCGGACACGAACGTGCGGCGCGCCACGAAGCTCGCCTCGACCGCGATGTCCGCCGCGCTGTTGCCCATCCCCACCACGAGCACGTTCTTCTCGCGCCAATCCGCCGCGTCCACGAAGTGGTGCGAGTGGATCTGCATCCCGTCGAACGACCCGGGCGGCGGAGGCTCGGGCCACCGCGGATCCCAGTGGTGGCCGTTGGCCACGAGCAGCGCGTCGTAGCGGCGGGTCTCCCCCGTGTCCAGCGTCACCGTCCAGGTGCCGTCGGCCGGCTCCCGTGTCGCGCGCTCCACGCCGGTCTCGAACGTGATCCGTTCCATGAGTCCGAAGTGCCGCGCGTAGTCCGCGAAATAGTCAGCGATCTGCGTGTGGTGCGGGAAGTCCGGGAACGAGCGCGGCATCGGAAAGTCCGAGTAGCCCATGCGGTCGCGCGAGGTGTTGGTGTGCAGCGACCGGTAGGCCGAGGACATCCCGTTCCGGTTGGCGAACACCCAGTTGCCGCCCACCCGGTCTGAGCACTCGAAGCAGTCGACGGGGATCCCCCGCTCGGCGAGCGCCTTGAGCGCCGCGATGCCGGACGAGCCGGCGCCGATCACGCATGCGTGCGGGAGGTCAGCCACCGGGCGACGGTACCAAGGGCCGATCGCCCGGGTCCGGCTGGGCCGCTGTCCCCTCCTCCGCGCGCCGGTGGGCCTTGCCCCGCACGATCACCTCGCGGAAGCTGCGCAGGCGGAAGATCAGCACCAGCGCCGCGAACCCGCACGCCGTGGTCAGCGCCGCGGTGGCGATTTGCTGTCCGACCGAGAACGACGCGACGTAGGGGCTGTTGGCGAAGATCGTCAGCAGGAGCGCCTGCTGGACGCCCGCGCCGCCGGGGGTGAACGGGAACACCGACGCGACCACCTGGACGCCGAGCACGAGCAGGACATTGCGCACCGATCCGCCGATGTGGAACGCGTCGAGCAGCGCCCAATACGAGGCAAACCGCGCGATCCAGGCGGCGAACTGCCAACTCGCCATCTCCCGGCGGTAGCGCGGGAAGTCGCGAACGATCGTCAGCCCCTGACGCACCCGCTCCCAGAACGCCTTGACCCGCGCGGAGAGCAGGGCGAAGCCGACCAGGAAGCCCATCCCGGCCACGGTCACGGCGAACAGCGTGAAGCGCATGTTCGCGGCGAAGAAGCTGATGTCGAACGCGGGAAGCTGGGAGAAGTCGGGCGGCTTGGGAAACACCCCCTGGGTGAACGCGAAGCACATCACCACCAGCCCCATGAACCAATCGAAGATCGCCCCGGTGGCGAGGCCCGCGGCCACGGTCGGATAGCTCGCCGCCGGGATCGCCGTTCGGGTCAGGAACAGCTGGGCGAGGTTCCCGCCGCCCAGCGGGAACACGTTGTTGATCGCGTAGCCGACCATGTAGGCACCCCACACGTCGCGCCACCGGATGCGCTCGCGCGGGTACGCCGCCCGGACCGCTGCGAACAGCGCCCGCGAGCGCAGCAGCAGGTA
>DATFDC010000121.1:0-3221 GCA_035252415.1 Solirubrobacteraceae bacterium | reverse complement strand
GTGATGATCGCGATCTCGTTCAGCGTGTACTCGCGGTCGAGCCCGTCGGTGAGCGCGGTGCGCCGGATCGCTCGCTGGTTGGCCCGGCCCATCTGGTCCTCGCGGAACGCCCGATCCATCAGCAGCCGGATCAGCTTCGGGTAGGACAGGAACGAGCCGCCGTTGGGGTGATCGGTGGAGAGCATGACCTGCCACGGATCCTTGCCGAGCAGGAACAACTCGAGCCCGATCCCCCACTGCAGCGCGTGCACATAGTTGCTGGCCCGGTAGCGGTAGGGGACGATCCCGCAGCCGGTCTCGACCTCGGTGTCGTGGTTCAGCCACTTGTCGCTCCCAAGGTCGCGCAGCATCGCCGCGACCGGACCGTCCGCGGTCATCGTCACCGCCGGACCGAACATCACCTGGCCTACGTCGGCGGTGATCTCGGGATGCGCCGAGAGGTACTCGAGCAACTCGGGCGCGCGGGAGCGAGGCAACCCGTCGGGCTTCCCGCCATAACAATGGAACTGGAGGTGGGCGAAGTGCGCCTGGCGCCCGGCCAGCGTGCGCATCGTGTCGAGCGTCGTGTCGGCGTTGCCGGGAATCCCGAGGTTGTTGGCGTGGACGTGGACGGGATGCGGCAGGCCCAACTCGTCCACGGCTCCACCGATCGCCTCGAGCACCTGGCGCGGCGTGACCTCGAACCCCGCGACGTGGTCGTCGAGCGAGTGGACGTTGCCGCCGTCCTGCTTGTACAGCTCAACCCCGCCCGGGTTGACCAGCTTCACCCCGTAGCCGCCGGTCGCGTCGAGCCACCAGGCGATCGCGTCCCTGAGCCGGTCGCCGGCCGACTGGCGGATCAGCTCGAACAGCACCTGGTTGTTGCCCATCAGGATCAGGAACGCCTTGTCGATCATCGGCGTGTCGCGCAGCTCGGACAGCACATGGCGCGCGGCCAGCGGCGGAGCGGCCGCCTCGACGACCGTGGTGTAGCCGAGCAGCGAGTAGCGATAGCCGGTCGTGAACGTGGACGGGACCAGCCCGCCGCTCCCCGATCGCAGCACCGCGGTCCGGTCCACCGGATCGTCACGACGCTCCTCGGGCGTCAGCTTGCGAGCGGCGTTGACCTTGGGCCCGGCGATGTGGGCGTGGATGTCGACCCCACCGGGCATCACGACCATCCCGCGCGCGTCGATCCGCCGCGCGTCCGGCCCGACGTCCTCGACGACCTTGCCGTCCTTCAGGCATATGTCGCGGATCTCGCCGTCGACGTGGTTGGCGGGATCGTGGACGGCGCCGCCGCTGATCCGGATCGACGTCACCGCCCGACCTCCGCGAGCAGTCGCCCCAGCACCGTGGCTGCGGTTGGGGCGTCGCCCGGGAGCGGAGCCTGCAACGACAGTGGGACCCCGTCGAGCCGGTGCGCGATGCCGCCCACCTCGACGCCGGCCGCCGCGGTGCGGATCCACACCTCGGTACCCGGACCGGTTACGGCGCTGCCCGCCGGTCCAGACTCAACGCGCAGCGCGACGTCGACGTCGTCGAGCGGGTTCGTGGCCAACTCGGGGTGGCCGCCGGCGAAATCGACCCGGCCGCCGTACCCCGACTGCCAGGCCAATACATCATCGGCGCTCCGCGCTCCGGGGTCGCGCGGCAACTCGAGCGTGACCACGTGGCGCTCGCGGCACAGCGCCCGCACGAGTTCCTGTAACGCGAGCGCCCGTCTCTGGCCGCCGGCGCCGTCCGTCAGGCCCGATCCGTACACGAACGCCACATGCGGCGCCGCGCGCAAGCGATCCAGCAGCCCCCGGGCCTGCGTCTCGATCTCGCCCGCGCGCGCGCTCAGCCCGCGCTGCAGCGCGTGAACGGTCACGAGTGCCTCGAGGTCGCAGGACTGCGGCCAGCGCAGCCGCATCGTGGCGCGCCGGGCGGTCTCGGTGTCGACGTCATCGACCACGATCAGCACACGCCCCGAGCGGGAACCGTCACCGAATCCGAGCCGCTCGAGCAGCCGTGGATGAGTCGTCTCCGGGTCCTCGCGCCAGATCAAGACGACTTCCGAGCGGTCGCGGATCTCGCCCAGGGTGGCTGTCGAGGCGCCGCGCCAGGTTGTCGCCACGCTCCCGGTCGCGATCACAGCCCCCAACCGGTCAGCCAGGGCCACCGCCGCGCGCGCGTCCTCAATCGTGGCGTGCTCGAAGCCCTGCACGAGCGGACGGCGCGCGCCGCGCAGCAGCTCGCCGGCTCGGGCGAGCGCCGACTCGAGGTCGGCCGGCTGGCCGTCGATTCTCGCCGCCGACGCGCTCGCCGCCCGAGACATGCGGTCGGAGAACCACGCGGCGCCCAACGGACACTCCGGCGTCAACGCAACGTCGTCGCCCGCCCGCTCGACGGTCACGTCGTCGCACAGCAAACCACAACCCGCGCAGGTCACGGGCCCAAATTCAGGCACGGACGCCTACCGCCTCGGGAAGCGCGGACAGCAGCCGCGCGCCGCGCTCGGCGAGCTCGGGCATGCCGGCGCTGACCGAGATCAGCGTGCACACCGGTGCGCCCCGCTTGATCTCCTCACCGGCGTGCGGGATGTCGTGCACGAGGTCTTCCGGCCACCAGCCCGGATCCGGGGCGCGCACGTCGCGATCGGCGAACAGAACGAGCTTCACGCGCCCGCCGCTCGCCGCCGGGGCGACCGGCAGGCCCAGCCCGCGCGCCCCCCGGACGTGCGCCTCGAAGCACCCGGGCCCGAACAGCTCGAGCGACGCCGGCGGCCGTGGGTTGACCTCGAGCACCCAGGCGTGGCGCCCGTCCCAGACCGCATCGACCCCGAACGCTCCGCGCACGCCGAACCGCGCCACCACCTCGGCGCAGACGGCACGGAGCTGGCCTTCGAGCTCGGCTTGCTCTCCAGCGGGCAGACGGGGCGGGAACACGTTGCCCATCCACCCGAACCCGGGCGCTCGGTGCAGCTGCTCGGTCAGCCCGAGCACGACAGCACGCCGGCCGTCGCCGATCGCCACCGCCGAGCAGGACAGACCGGGCACATATCGCTGGAGGATCTCGGCGGGGCGCAGGGCGCCGCCCTTCCACCGGCGCACCCCGCGTCCGCCGCCGCTCCGGCGCGGCTTGCGCAACCACTCGCCACCCTCGCCTCCCACATCCCCGCGGGTTTCCGGAGCACGAGCTCCCGCCGACCGGGCGGCCGCACCCACGGCCCAGGGATCGCGCACGTCGGCCAGCTGCTC
>DATFDC010000120.1:0-3278 GCA_035252415.1 Solirubrobacteraceae bacterium | reverse complement strand
TAGAGGGCCACGCCGGACAGGGCCACGATCATCAGGGCGGCGTAGTAACGCAGGAAGCCGGTCTGGGCGCGGCGCACGGCGGCGGACACGGCGCCGACCGCGCCGGCCGTGCCGCCGGTCATCACGCCCGAGATCAGGCGGCGCTCGAACACCGACTCGACCAGTCGCCCGGTCCACAACGACGGCCGGACGACCGCGAAGTCGATCAGCTCATCGAAGTACCACTTGTGCGACAGGAACACGTAGGGCGCGGCGAACCGCTCGCGCAAACGTGTCGCGGTCCCCGGCTCGCGGACCCAGATGCGGTAGGCCACCGAGATGCCGACCACCGCGATGATCGCTCCGATGATCAGGCCGATCCAGGCGGAACCGGTCGAAACCTGGGTGTGTGCGAACTTGGAGTCGGCGAAGGTCGGGTCGAGGAACCGGGTGATCGCATCGTCGATGCCCGGGATCTGCAGCGCGCCACCGATCAGCGCCAGCACGGCGAGCGTCCCCATGGCGATCCGCATCGGCCACTCGCGCTCGGCGATGAAGTGACCCGGTCCGGGGAAGCCGACGTCGGTGTCCTCCTCCTCGCCGGTCATCGGGTTGCGCGGCACTTCTGCGTGTGCGAGGTGCCCGTGCTCCAATTCCCGCGCCTCGGGCACCGGTTCGCCGAAGAACGCCCGGAAGATCATCCGGAACGTGTAGATGCCGGTGAGCAGCGCGCCGAGATAGCCGATGATCCCCAGGACCAGGAACAGGCCGCTCCGGTGATCGAGGAACGCGATGATGTCGTCCTTGGACAGCCAGCCGGAGAACGGCGGCAGTCCAGAGAGCGCGAGGCCGCCGACGAGGAAGCAGATGAACGTGAACGGCAGCGCGCGCCGGAAGCCGCCCATCCGGTCGAGCGACTGATCGCCGGCCATCGCGCCGATGATCGAGCCGGCGCCCATGAACAACAGCGCCTTGAAGAAGGCGTGGGTCATCAGGTGAAACAGGCCGGCCGAGTACGCGCCGACCGACACGCCCATGATCATGTAGCCGATCTGGGACATCGTCGAGTAGGCGATCACGCGCTTGATGTCGGTCATCACGAGCGCCACCGTGGCCGCCACGACCAGCGTCACGCAGCCGCCGATCGCGCCCACGTCCGCCGCGGTCGGCGCCCACTCGAAGATCACGTGGGTGCGCGCGATCAGGTACACGCCGGCGGTCACCATGGTCGCGGCGTGGATCAGGGCCGAGACCGGGGTGGGGCCCTCCATGGCGTCCGGGAGCCAGGTGTGGAGCGGCACCTGGGCGGACTTGGCGAACGCGCCCACGAGCAGCAGCAGCCCGGCCAGCACGATCGGAGTTGAGTTGTGCGCGAAGGTGTGCGGCACGGCGTGGAACACGCCGCCGAACTGAACCGTCCCGGTGTGCTGGAACAGGATGAACGTGGCGATGACCAATCCCACATCGCCGACCACGTTGATCACGAACGCCTTGATGCCGGCCCGGGTGGCGGTGGTGCGCCGGTACCAGAACGAGATCAGCAGATACGAGGCCGCGCCGACGAACGCCCAGCCGACGATCAAGAGCAGGAAGTTCCCGGCCAGGACCAGCAGCAGCATCGAGAGCACGAAGTAGTTCAGGTAGCTGAAGTACCGCGCAAAGCCCCGGTCGAGGTTCATGTAGGTGACCGAGTACAGGTGGATCAGGGTCGAGACGCCCGAGACCACGAGGATCATGAACACCGACAGCGGGTCGACCAGGATCTGCAGCTTGGCGTCGACGCCGGCCGAGAAGTCGTAGTTCCACAGCGTCGAGGTGAGCTGGCGGTGATCGGGGCTCATCCCGAGCAGCTTCACCAACGCGATCACCGAGAACACGAACGACAGCGCGATGGCCAGCGTGGCCAGCCAGCCGGCGGTGCGCCCCGGCCAGCGCGCATAGCCCACGGCGATCAGGATCGTGCCCACGATCGGGCAGAGCAGGACGAGCCAGGCGGCGGTGGTGGCGGACATCAGCGCGCGCCGTCCGTTCGGTCAGATGCCCCCGGGTGGCGTGCATAACACGTCACGCCACCGCCCACCTCCGGACCGTGACGGACTATGCACGCTATTCGTGCACCACTCGTCACGGCCGGCGCCGGACGCGCGGAGTGTCGAGTTGTGCACGGCCGCGCCACGGTCATCCCTGCAACTCGTTGAGCTCGTCGACGTCGATGGGCAGGCGCCGGCGGTAGATCGCCACGACCAGGCCGAGGCCGACGGTCACCTCGCAGGCCGCCACGACCATCACGATCAGCGCGAAGATCTGGCCGTCCTCGCCGCCCCACATTCGCGCGAACGCGACCAGCGACAGGTTGGCGCCGTTCAGCATCAACTCGAGGCAGAGCAAGATCACCAGCGGGTTGCGGCGAACCATCACGCCGCCCGCGCCGATGCAGAAGATGATCGCCGAGACAGACAGGTACCAACCGATGTTCACTACCAACCACCCTGCTGGCGGGTGGCGTCGTGCGTCGTGGTGCCAACCGGCTCAACCTTGGGCGTGAGCGGCTCCTCGCCGGAGCGCGGCCGCACCCCCGCGGCCTCGGCCATCGTGCCGGTGTAGGCGGGCCGGGGCGCCTCGATCCGGTAGGCCGCCTGCTCCTCGGCCTCGAGACCCCGGCGCCGGCGGGCCAGGACCACCGCGCCCATCGCCGCCACCAGCAACAGGATCGAGGCGATCTCGAACGGGAACAGGTACTGGGTGAGGAACAGCCGCCCGATGTGACTCGGCGTCCCGAAGCCCGGGATGTACGGCGCGCCCTTGGACGACACGCCCTTCAAACCCGCTCCCAGCATCGCGATGCAGAGCTCCACCGCCAGGGCCAGCGCGAACAGCGGCCCGAGCACGCGAAGCACCGCGCCGGAGGCAAGCTGCTCGCCGCCACCCACGTACGCGACCACGAACACGTACAGGACCATCACCGCGCCGGCGTACACCACAACCTGAGCGGCGGCGACGAACTCGGCGCGCAACAGCAGGAACAGCGCGGCCAGCGAGACCAGGTGGAAGGCCAGCGCGAGCACGCTGTAGAACGGATTGCGCAGCATCACGACGCCGATCGCCCCGGTGATCGCGCCGATCGCGGCAATGAAGAACAGAACCGCGCTCACTCGCCCTCCCGACGCAGCGGCGTGCGCTCGATGGCCTCGGCCAGCAGCATCTCCTTGGTGAAGATCAGATCCGAGCGCGTGTAGTCGGACATCTCGTAGTCGTGGCCCATGGTGATCGCGTCGAACGGGCAGGCCACCTCGCAGTAG
>DATFDC010000119.1:0-2748 GCA_035252415.1 Solirubrobacteraceae bacterium | reverse complement strand
CGCGCCCGCGGTGTACAGCCCGTCGGCCTTGCCGAACGTGCCGAGCACCTGTAGCTCGATCCCCTGGCCCGCGTAGTACTCCCAGACCAGCTCGGAGCCGGCGAACTCGACGTACGAACCGGCGCTCGGCACGTGGCCCGTGGCCCACCACTGGCGGTTGTAGCCGAGGGTCAGGAACAGCACGGGCAGGCGGCCGGGCGTGAGCTTGCCGGCCACCGCGATGTTGTGCATGTTCTCGATGACCGCCTCGAGCTCTCGGGCCGGCGTGCCGTGCAGGTGGCGCTGGGTGTGCAGCGCGGCGTTCCAGGCCCCGTTGTAGGTGGCGTACGCGGAGGAGCTGATCGCGTGGATCTTCAGCAGACGCTTGAGCTCGCTGCTCACGGTCTTCTGCGGCTTGGGCTTGCGCTTCTTGGGCCTGGCGGCCGCGGCGGTGGCGGCCGGCGCCGGCGCTGGCGTCGGGAGGCCGGCCGGAACGAATGGATCCTGCGTCCGGGTGATGTGACCGTCGGCGCTCATTCGCAGGACCGGCGCGGCATGGGCGCGGGCCGGAACGATCAGCGCGAGCGCAGCCAGAAGCGGCGCGGCCCCAACGCGCAGCCCGCGACGGTGGATCGACGTCACGCGTCTTTAACCAGCGCGGCAGCCCGATGTTTCGGTCGGGCAATCTGGCACGAGCCCGTCTCCTCGGCCGCCTGGCAGTAGACCTGCCAGGTGGCGTGGGCGGCGTCGTTCCAGGTCCAGGCCGGGGGCGGCGGGGCGGGCCGCTCGGCCGATTCGGCCGCGGCGACCAGGCCATCGAGGTCATCGACGGCCCTGAGCGCGGCGCGTCCGTCCAGCACTTCGCGCAGGGCGGGAACGTCGGAGGCGGCCACCGGCGTCCCGCAGGCCAGGGCCTCGACCGGGGGCAGCCCGAACCCCTCGTCGTCCGAGGGGAAGACCAGCGCGTGCGCGCCGGTGTAGATCGCGGCGAGTTCGTCGTCGGAGACCGCGCCGGTCAGCTTGACCCCCTGCAGCTCGTGGGCCCACTGGGCGGTCGGCCCGACCAGCACGAGCGGCATCGAGCGGTGCGCGCGGGTCAAAGCGGCCACCCGCTTGCGCGGATCGGGGCGCTGCAGGGCGCCGACCCACACCAGGTAGCGGTCGGGCAGCTCGTAGCGCGAGCGGACGGCGCGCACCTCGGCCGGCGAGCGGGGATGCAGCGACGCGGCCGGCGCCTCGGGGATCACCGCGATCCGCTCGCGGGGGATGTCGAGCACCGACTCGACGTCCTCGGCCACCGCGCAGGTGGGCACGATCACGCGGGCGGCCCGCTGGACGGCCAGGTAGCGCAGCTTGAAGCGGAGCGTCGAGCGCAGGTACTGGCCCTGGCGCTTGAGCGGGGCGAGGTCGTGCAGGGTGACGACCATCGGCACCGGGCAACGCAGCATCGCGCCGTCGATCCACGGAGAGTGGAACACCTCGCAGCGACGGGGCTGGTGGCTCTCGACGACCGTGCACTCGTCGAGATCACGCAGGGCCTTGAGTAAGCAGCGCGCGTAGCGGCCGACACCGTGGGTGCTCTTCGCGGGGCGGCTGTCGAATGCGACGTTCACGGCTTGTCCGGATGACGCACGGTAGTCCGGTACGCGGACTCTAACTGGAAATGTCCCGCCGCGAGCGGACGGAACCGGTAGCGCGGTACGGTCGGCCGATCAAGGACTACTACGAGGACTTGTGGGAGCGCCTGCCGGACAAACTCGAGCCGCCGTCGTTCGAGCGCCGGCTCGGGTTTCTGCGTGGTTCGGTGCGCGCCGGGGATCGCGCGCTCGACCTCGGCTCGGGCGCGGGTGACTTCACCGCGGCGCTAGCCGAGGCGGGCGCGGTGGCGATCGGCGTCGAGGTTGCTGAGAACGCGCTCGCCCGGGCGCGCGCCAGGCACCCGGACCACGACTTCCGGCTCGTGCCCCTCGAGGGCCCGCTGCCGTTCGAGGATGGCTCGTTCGAGCTGGTGTGGGCGAGCGAGGTGATCGAGCACGTGACCGACACCGCGCGCTGGCTCTCAGAGGTGCGCCGCGTGCTCGTGCCCGGGGGCCGCCTGCTCGTGACCACGCCGTCGCACGGCCGGCTGCGGGTGGCGCTCGGCGGGATCGAGCAGTTCTCCGAGCCCCTCGGCGACCACATGCATCTGTACACCATGCGCTCGCTGCGCACGCTGCTGGACGAGTTCGGCTTCGCCCGGATCGAGGTGCGGGCGGTGGAGGGGCCGCCGCTGCTCAGGCGGAGCCTGTTTGCGTCCGCGATCCGGTGAGCTCGGCCCGCGCCTGGGCCAGGTTCTGGGCGGTGATGAGCGAGGTGCGATCGAGCCGGAGCGCTCGCTGCAACTCGGGCATGGCGAGCTCGGGGTGATGGGCCTGGAGATCGTAGGCGCCGAGCTGCTGCCAGGTCTGGGCATTCGAGGGCTGCACGTTCGTGGCCTTGACGAGCTCGGCCCGGCTGGCCGCCTGGTTGCCGAGCGCCGAGTAGATCGCGGAGAGCTCCCAGAGCGGGTCGACCGACACCGGGTCGCTGCCGGCGGCGCCGCGGGCAGAGGCCAGGGCAGCGGGGGCGTCGCCCCGGGTGATCGCGGTGATCGCGGCGGTGACCTGATTCGATGAGTGCAGGGGCTGCCACACGAACCACGCCGCGATCAGGGTGGCGGCGAGGATGCCGGTGGCGGCTGCGACGCGCCCGAGCGGGAGCCGTGCGGTGCGCGGTTCACGTGCGCGGGCG
>DATFDC010000118.1:0-6443 GCA_035252415.1 Solirubrobacteraceae bacterium | reverse complement strand
CGGCTGCTCGACCTCGGCGCGCCGGAGATCATCGTCAACAACGAGAAGCGCATGCTGCAGGAGGCCGTCGACGCGCTGTTCGACAACGGCCGCCGCGGCCGGCCCGTCACGGGCCCGGGCAACCGCGCCCTGAAGTCTCTGAGCGACATGCTCAAGGGCAAGCAGGGCCGCTTCCGCCAGAACCTGCTCGGCAAGCGCGTCGACTACTCGGGCCGCTCGGTCATCGTGGCCGGCCCGTCGCTGCGCCTGCACCAGTGCGGCCTGCCCAAGCTGATGGCCCTGGAGCTGTTCAAGCCGTTCATCATGGCCCGGCTGGTCGAGCGCAAGTCCGCCCAGAACATCAAGGCGGCCAAGAAGATGGTCGACTCGATGATCCCCGAGGTGTGGGACGTGCTCGAGGAGGTCATCCACGAGCATCCGGTGCTGCTCAACCGCGCGCCGACCCTGCACCGCCTGGGCATCCAGGCGTTCGAGCCGGTGCTCGTCGAGGGCAAGGCGATTCAGGTCCATCCGCTCGTCTGCCACGCGTTCAACGCCGACTTCGACGGCGACCAGATGGCCGTCCACCTGCCGCTGTCGGCCGAGGCCCAGGCCGAGGCGCGGATCCTCATGCTGTCCTCGAACAACATCCTGTCCCCCGCGCACGGGGCGCCGCTGGCGACGCCGTCGCAGGACATGGTGCTGGGTGCGTACTACCTGACCTACGGGCCCGAGGGCGACGCGCTGGCCGAGATCGATCCGTCCACCCACGAGCCGCGCCCGCACGTGTTCCGCACCGCCCAGGAGGCGGAGTGGTCATACGAGCACGGCGTGGTCAAGCTCCACGACCTGGCCGAGTACCGGCCGCTCGGGCGCGAGGGCGGCCACCTGCTGACCACGGTCGGCCGGATCCTGTGGAACGACCGGATCGAGCGGGCGCTGTTCGAGGCGCTCGGCGACGCGTTTGACCCGAGCACGTACGAGTTCGTCAACCGCTCGATGAAGAAGAAGGACACGACCAGGCTGGTCGACGACCTCGTGCAGCAGTACGGGGCGCCCACGATCTCCCAGGTGCTCGACGCGTTCAAGGACGTCGGTTTCCACTTCGCCACCCAGGCGGGGGTCACGATCTCCAAGAACGACGTCCAGACGCCGCCGACCAAGCCGGAGATCCTGGCTCGCTACGACGCCCAGCTCGCCGTGATCGAGGAGCAGTACGAGAACGGCGAGATCAACCAGGAGGAGCGCCACGAGGCGGTGACCGCTTTGTGGGATCGCGCCACCAACGAGGTCGGGCAGGCGCTCAACGATCACCTCGATGAGCTCAACCCGATCTTCATGATGGCCAACTCCGGCGCCCGCGGGTCGTTCTCGCAGATTCGCCAGCTGGCCGGCATGCGCGGGCTGATGGCCAATCCGAAGGGCGAGATCATCGAGCGGCCGATCAAGGCGTCCTTCCAGGAGGGCCTGACCGTGCTCGAGTACTTCATCTCGACCCACGGTGCCCGCAAGGGTCTGGCCGACACGGCGCTCCGCACCGCGGACTCGGGCTATCTGACCCGGCGTCTGGTCGACGTCTCCCAGGATGTGATCATCCGACAGGAGGACTGCGGCACCGAGGAGTACGTGGACATGCCGGTGTCCAAGCTCGAGGCGGGGGCCGACAGCCGTGCGCTGCGGCCGACCGGTGAGCCCAACGACAACCTGCTCGGCCGGATCGCCGCGCAGGACATCACGACCAAGCGCGGCCGGGTGATCGTCGAGAAGGGCAAGGAGATCGATCGCGCCGAGCTGGCCGACCTGGTCGAGTCCTGGCACGACGACACCGAGAAGGGCCACGTGATCACGGTCCCGGTCCGCTCGGTGCTCAAGTGCGAGGCCCCGACCGGGGTGTGCCAGGCGTGCTACGGGCGCTCGCTGGCCGCGGGCAAGATCGCCCAGATCGGCGACGCGGTGGGCATCATCGCCGCGCAGTCGATCGGCGAGCCGGGCACCCAGCTGACCATGCGGACGTTCCACACCGGCGGCGTCGCCGGCGCGGACATCACGCACGGTCTGCCGCGTGTGGTCGAGCTGTTCGAGGCGCGCAAGCCCAAGGGTCTGGCCAAGATCGCCGAGATCGGCGGCAAGGTCTCGATCGAGGACTCCGACAAGGCGGTCACCGTGGTGATCACCGACGACACCGGTGAGGAGCATCGTCACACGTTCCCGCGTCGGACGCGGCTGTTCGTCAACGAGGGCGAGAAGATCGAGCCGGGCACCCAGCTCAACGAGGGCTCGCTGTACCCGGCTGAGCTGCTCGCGGTGCGCGGGCGGACCGAGACCGAGATGTACCTGGTCCGCGAGGTCCAGGAGGTCTACAAGTCCCAGGGCGTGGACATCAACGACAAGCACATCGAGCTGATCGTGCGCCAGATGATGAAGCGGGTGCGGGTCGACCAGAAGGGCGACACCGACCTGCTGCCGGGGCAGTTCGTCGACCGGTTCGACTACGGCCGGGTCAACAAGGCCGTGATCGACGCCGGGGGCGAGGCTGCCCAGGCCGAGGAGATCATCCTCGGGATCACCAAGGCCTCGCTGAACACCGACTCGTTCCTGTCCGCGGCGTCGTTCCAGGAGACCACCAAGGTGCTCACCGACGCGGCGCTCGAGGGCAAGATCGACCGTCTGGTCGGCCTGAAGGAGAACGTGATCATCGGCAAGCTGATTCCGGCGGCGACCGGTCTCAAGCGCTACCGGCGGATCGAAATCGAGCCGTCCGAGCCGCTGCCCCGCGGCATGGACGACGTCGGTCTGCTCGATCACGACGACCTGGCGGCCGAGCTCGGTCTCACCGACGGCGAGGGCCTGACCGGCTTCGGCGGGCCAGAGCCTGACCTGTCCGACCTCGAGGGGATCGGCGACGGCCGCTCCTCGCTCGGGTTCGTGGACGAGCTCGCCGAGCTCGACGTGCCCGACGACGTGGACGGAGACGAATAGCAACGTTGTGAGTTCCGGCGGAATGCCGTGAGCCGGCGATCCCGGATCGTCGGCTTCGGCTCCGCCGGGCTGCTCGTCCTGGCCGGCGCGGTCTGCGCCGTGGTTTTTGCCGGCGGACTGGGGGCGATCCTTGCCCTGGTGCTGATCGGCCTCGGGTGCGTCGAGGCGGTCAGCCTGGTGTTCGCCGAGGTGGGCTTCAGCGAGGACCGGGAGCGAGCGCACGCAGCACGCGAGCGGGAGCGGGCCGACTCGGCGCGGCACCCCCGACGTCCGGAGCGTTCGCGGCTCGAGCGCACGCGGGGGCGACCGCGACGGTTGCGATAGGGGCGAATCCCGCAAAAGCTGCTCATCGTCGCCTAAACTCCATCTTTGAGGTGGGCAGAGGAACAAGCGCGACCTATGTCGCCGCTCTGGCGGTAACGACGGTTCTGGCTGGTTGCGGCGGATCCAAGCCTGATAAGTCATCGGCCAGCGCGACCGCGGCGCCGTCCTCGACAGCACCCCCGGCTCCTGCACCGGCGACATCGCCGAGCGCGGCGGCCGCCAATCCCACGCCGTCCGCGGACGCGTATTGGCCCTACCCCAAGCTGGTGGCCCGGCTCGCCGGGCGAAGGATCACGGTTTCGAATGCGACGGTGCGGTTGGACGCCTCGCTGGTCGAGTGCAACGGAGACGGTGCGCCGCGGCGGACTGGGTCGACCCCCGAGTGGAGCCGCTACACCTGCACACAGACCATCTTCCAGGACGGTGGCGACCACGACGTCACCTTTGACGTGGTCATCTCGAGCCCGACGCAGCTGAGGATCAGCTCCGCGCGGACCGGGCCCGAGTAGTCGCGTTCGGAGTCAGGTGATCGTCAGCGGCGTGCCAACCGGCAACAGACGCGCAAGGCGAAGGATGTCGCGATTGCGCAAGCGGATGCAACCGTGCGACACGCGACCGGGAATCCACCCGGGTTCATCGGTGCCGTGAATCCCCACGAACCCACCGTCTGGCCATTCGGTGAGCACGGCCGAACGAGCGCTGGTGCCGAACGCCACCGGCCCGTAGAAGGGGCTGGCATAACCGGTCAGCTCGTCTCGGATGTAGAACTCGCCGCGCGGAGTCGGAGACTGGGGCTGTCCGACGCCGACCGGCGCACTGAACACCACGCGGCCGTCTTTCCACAGGGTCGCCCGGAGGCGGTGAAGGCTTACCACGAGGTGCGTGGTCACGAAGTGGTAGCCGCCCAGCGCCGACCGGGGAACCCACCCCGTGGTGTTGTTCGGCAGGAGCGGCAGCCGGACGTGGACCCACTCGACGCCGCGGTGCCAGACCGAGCCGAGCACGTCAACGAGGTTCGTGGTCCCCTCCGGGGTGACTGCGGCAAGTCGGGTCACCGGTCGCCCGCCGGGAGCGCGCAGAGCCGTCACCGGGCGGCCGACGGTCGCCCACCGCGAGGCGGCCGTCGCGCGCTGTAGCAGCTGGGGTCGCCCCACCGCGAACGCGGGCTGCGGCCCGGCGCTCAGGTTTGGCAGATTGGGCTCGCTAGGAGCCCGCGGGTTGTGAGCCGCCGGTCTGAGTAGCAATACGACGAACACCGCAGTAGCCAGCGACACGACCAGGCCGATGCGAAGGAGGCCGCGCCGGGTCACATCGCTACCCGGTGAAGCGCGGCTTGCGCCGCCGAATCGTCGTCCAGCCCGACACGACAAACTTCGTGGAGGCAATCAGCGCCGCCATCTCGTGCTGGGGTGCCGGTTGATCGAATGCCGTGGCGGCCGGTAGGACCCCGACGATGTGCCGGATCCACGCGGCATGCCTCGTCTCCACGGAGTGAAGCGTCAGGACCGCGGCCACGATCGACCGGGAATCGAGCCGTGGCGCCTGCCACTTGAGCAACGCCGCGGTCAGGTCCTCAAACGCCACCGCGGTCTTGACGAAGGCGGTGTCGTTCTCGGTCACCCCTCGGTAGTCGAACGACGGGCTCGGGAGCGCCTTGCTCCCGAGGAAGCCCTTGATCGCGCGCGCGTGTGCGCGCTCGTGCGCACCCACAACCCGGGAGAAGGCAAGCGTCCTCGGCTTGACGGCGCCGAGCCGTTCGGCCTCGGTATAGAGACCGGCCTGGAGATACTCGAGGGCGAGATCGAAGCGCAGGATCGCGACGTCGTTCTTAGTGAGACCTGGTGCGGCCTGCGCGCCGCGGGCCGTCAGCAATCCGGCGCTCACCGCGCCGGCGAGCGGGATAGCGCGGAGCAAATCCCGGCGGGTTGCCCGCACGGCTGCATCGGCGGTCTCCCGCAGTGCGCCGTCGACGTCGATCTCCGCCAAGGTCTGGACGAGGTCATCTGGACCCGTTGTGTCGCCGCGGTGCGTCGCGGCTTCCTGATCGTCGCGCATTACGGCATCACCCGAGGTATCCGGTTGCTTTCAGCTGTGCCAACACGGCGTTCGCGTCCAGGCCCGGATCGGCGGCTCGCGGAGCCGGGGGGTCCCCCAGCAGGGCGCCGATCCAACCGGCGTGGCGACCTTCGACTGACACGATCTCTGCCGCATGTTCCATCGCACCCGCCGTGAGCTTGGCGCCCTGGCCGTTATAGGCGGCCACGCCGAGGTTTTCGATCGCATGCGCTGCGACCCCGAATCGCTGTGGGTTGCTCGTGTCGGTTCCGAAGTGAAACGACCGGGCGGGCCCGGCGGCCGGGCCGAGCACCTTGCGCAGGAACGCCACGTGGGCACGCTCGTGGCCGCCCACCACCTGCGCGAATACGCGCAGGTCGCCCCGCAGCCCGCCACGTTCCATCGCGTCGCTGTAGAACGCTGACTGCAACTCCTCCAGCAGCAGCGCGAACTGGAAGATTCGCCGGTCCTGTGCCGGAGACGGCGCGGCGTCGGAGACCGCGACGCCGCGAGAGACGAGGACGACGCCGAGGGCCGCGCCGCCCGTCCCGGCCACCACCCGCAGAAAGCTGCCTCGCGACCACGACGGGCGCGTCTCCCTTGAGGTAAGGCTCTCTCTCATCGGCGTCACACGTTGCCCGGCCCGGGAGGCTGCACTGAAGCGTGTAGACCGTGCAATGCTGCGCGAGCCATCTCGCCCAGCTCATCGGGCGCCCGCTCTGCTGCGCGTCGATAAGCGGCCTCGGCGCCCTCCCCGTCGTCGCGTTGCTGCAGCAACACACCGAGGTTGAAGGCAGCGTTCGCGTCACCGCGCTCGTCGGCGCGGCGGAAGGCGTCCTCCGCGCCTTCCAGGTCGCCGCGTTCGGCGAGGAGCCCGCCGAGGTTGAACGCGGCGTTGGAGTCCCCGCCCTTGTCGGCACGGCGGTACGCCGCCTCGGCGCCCTCCAGGTCACCCCGCTTCTCGAGCAGCACGCCCAGATTTGAAGCGGCCGTCGGGTGTCCGCGCTGGGCGGCACGGCGGAACGCGTCCTCCGCCCCGCTGAGGTCGCCCTGTTCCGCCAGCAGCCCGCCGAGATCGAAGGCGGCGGCCCCATCGTCGCCGTGGC
>DATFDC010000117.1:0-2212 GCA_035252415.1 Solirubrobacteraceae bacterium | reverse complement strand
GAATCGTCACCTCGTTCTCGCCCGACTCGAATCCGATGCCCTTGCGCGAGATGTCGTTGACCACGATCGCGTCCAGTCGCTTGCGCTCGAGCTTGCCCCGCCCGAGCTCCACGGCGTCGTCGCCGTGCTCGGCGGCGAACCCGACGATCACCTGATCCGGGCGCCGGCGATCGGCGAGCAGACCCAGCACGTCCTCGGTCGCTTCCAGCTCGAGCTTGGGAATTCCCTGATCCTTCTTGAGCTTGCGGTTCACCGGACCGGCGGGCCGGAAGTCGGCCACGGCGGCGCTCATCATGAGTACGTCGCAGCCGTCCAGTTCGTTCCCACACGCGTCGGCCAGCTCGGCCGCGGTCTGGACGTTCACCAGGCGGGCGCCGGGCGGGGGCTCGAGCCCGACGTTGGCGGCGATCACCGTGACCTCGGCCCCGCGCCTGATCGCCTCGCGCGCCAGCGCGTAGCCCATGCGGCCCGAGGAGCGATTGCCGACGAACCGGACGCTGTCGATCGGCTCGCGGGTGCCGCCGGCGGTGACCAGCACCCTCAGGCCGGCGCAGGTCGGCGGCGTGAGCAGCGCCTCGCATGCCTCGAGCAGGTCCGCGGGCTCGGCCAGGCGCCCGATCCCCTGCTCGCCGTGGGAGGCCAGCTCACCCGTGCCGGGGCCGATCACGGCCACGCCGCGGTCTCGCAGCAACTCAAGGTTGGCCTGCGTGGCCGGGTTCAGGTACATCCGGTTGTTCATCGCGGGGGCCACAGCCACCGGACAGGCCGCGGCCAGCGCGGCCGCCGTGAGCAGGTTGTCGGCCTGGCCATGGGCGAGCTTGGCCAGCGTGTTGGCCGTGGCCGGCGCGATCACGTACAGCTCGGCTCGCTCGACCAGCGCCAGGTGGCTGATCGGCGCGAATTCGACCCGCCCGCCCAGCGGCTCACCCGGGTAGGAGCCCCGGGCCGGATCGGGCTCGAACTCGCTGGTCAGCACCGGCGCGCCGGTGATCGCCTCGAACGAGGCCCGGCCGACGAAGCGTTCGGCGGCCGGGCTCTGAACGACCCGGACCGAGTGGCCCCGCTTGACCGCCAGCCGAGCCGCCTCGAGCGCTTTGTAAGCCGCGATCCCGCCGCTCACGCCAAGGAGCAATCGGGCCACGGCGTTGCCCTACCGGTAGTGGTACTTGAGCTTGCCCTGAGCGACCTCCTCCAGGGCAATCGTCAGGTAGTTCTTCGAGCGCGTCTCCACCATGGGCGGTGGGAACTCGTCGAACGTGCCCTCGCCGAGGTTGTGGTAGTAGGAGTTGATCTGACGCGCGCGCTTGGCGGCGACGATCACGCTGGCGTAGTCGGAGTCGACGTGGTCAAGCAGCTTGTCGATGCGGGGTGAGATCAAAGCTATGCCGTCCTTCAGGGAAGTGTTGGCCAAAGGTTAGCGAGCGGAGGCCTTCAGGCCGCCGCTATTCATCTCGGAGCGAACGATCGAGACGAGCGACTCGGTTGCCTCCTCGAGGCGGTCGTTGACGACCACGTGCCGGAACTCGGGCTGGGCCTCGAGCTCGCGCTCCGCCGTGCGCAGCCGTTCGTCGACCTGCTCGGCGCTGTCGGTGCCGCGGCCGATCAGGCGCGCGCGCAGGGCCTCTCGCGACGGCGGCGCGATGAACACCGCGACGGACTCGGGCATCGCGCCCCGGACCTGGCGAGCGCCCTGCACCTCGATCTCGAGCACCACGCCCGCCCCGGTCTGCAGCCGTCGCTCGAGCTCGGAGCGCAGCGTGCCGTAGCGGTTGCCCGAGTACTTGGCGTGCTCGACGAAGTCTCCGGCCGCGACGTGGGCTTCGAACTGCGCGGGGGTCAGGAAGTGGTAGTCGGCGCCCTCCTGCTCCCCGGGGCGCGGCGCCCGGGTGGTCGCCGAGACCGACAGCTCGAGCTCGGGCACACGCTCGAGCAGGCCGCGAATCAGTGTGCCTTTGCCAACCCCGGAAGGGCCGGTGATGACAAAGACTTTCGGAGCGCTTCCCACGGGGGCCAGGCCCGCGGCGACGCCAGAGCTCAGCGCCGCCGCATGAGCGCGACCAGCTCGCCCCGCTGACGCTCGGAAAGACCGCCGACGGTCTTGCTCGGCGAGATCTTGCACTGACCCAGGATCTTGTTCACCTTCACCCGGCCGTACTTGGGGACGGCCAGGAGCAGGTCGAACACCTTGGCGGTGGCGAGGTAGTCCGGCGGC
>DATFDC010000116.1:0-2655 GCA_035252415.1 Solirubrobacteraceae bacterium | reverse complement strand
GGTTCCTGCGCCAGCCGCAGGGCGAGGTGGCGTGAAGTTTGGCTCCTCCGCTGAGCGCGACCGGCCGGACGAGGGTCCGGCCGGTCGTCGCTTGCGTGGGCCGCTGAGCGGCAGTCTGTTCCTCGGCCGTTCCCCGAGCGGGGTTCGCGCGGGCGCGGCCTTGATCTGGCTGGCGTTCATCGTCTTCCCCCTGCTCAACGCGATCGGCAAGGACGAGCCGGTGCTCCAGCACGGCCTCATCATCGGCGGCGCGGCACTGTTCGTGGCCGCGTATGCGGGCATGGTGATGACGTGGCGCGGCGGGCGGGCGGGCCGCCTGTCGTTGGCGCTGTTCGTCGTGCTGCTGGCCGTGGCCGGCGCCTTGACTCTCGCGCAGTCTTCCTCGTGGGGCTTCCTATTCACGTATTGCGCGGCGTGCGCGGCGCTCGCGGCGCCGGAGGGATTCGGTTTCTACGCGGTCGCGCTGTGCTCGGTGCTCGCCGCCGTGACGTCGGCGATCGCCGGCGCCAACGGCGGGACGGTGGTCAGTTATGCGGCCAGCTCGGCGGGCATCGGACTGTTGATGCTCGTCATGAGCGACCTGCGCCTGCGCAACCAGCAGCTGAGCCAGGCTCGGGCCGAGCTCGCCGAGATGGCGGTTGCCCAGGAGCGCGAGCGTTTCGCCCGCGACCTGCACGACCTGCTCGGCCACTCGCTGTCGGTGATCACGTTGAAGGCAGAGCTGGCGGGTCGGATGGTTTTGAATGACCGACCTGGCGACGCGGCGCGCGAGGTGGCCGAGCTCGAGCAGGTCGCCCGGACCGCGCTGGGCGAGGTGCGCGAGGCGGTCAGCGGCTACCGCCAGCCCACGCTCGAGGGCGAGCTCGCGGGCGCGCGGATGGCCCTGTCGGCCGCGGGTATCTCGGCCGAGGTTCGGCAGGCACGCGTTGCTCTCGATCCGGGTGTCGAAGCCGTTCTGGCGTGGGCGGTCCGGGAAGGCGCCACCAACGTGATCCGCCACAGCGGCGCGCGTCACTGCACGGTGCGGATCACCGCGAGCCTGACCGATGCCGGGGTCGAGGTGATCGACGACGGGGTTGGGTATGACGGCAACGGCAGCCGCGGTCACGGTATAGCCGGCCTGGCCGAGCGGGCGCGCCTGGTCGATGGGACGATCTCGGCCGGGGCCCTTGCCGACGGCGGCTATCGCCTGGCGGTCACCGTCCCGGTGTCGCGCGCGTGATCCGCGTACTACTGGCCGAGGACCAGGCGATGGTCCGCGGGGCTCTGGCCAGCCTGCTCAACCTCGAGTCCGACATCGAGGTCGTGGCGCAGGTGTCGCGGGGCGACGAGGTGGTGGCCGCGGCGGCGGCCGCGGTTCCCGATGTCGCCCTGCTCGACATCGAGATGCCCGGCTGCAGCGGACTCGACGCCGCGGACTCGCTGGGGCGAGCGCTGCCCGAGTGCCGAATCCTGATCCTGACCACGTTCGGGCGCCCGGGCTATCTGCGCCGCGCGATGGAGGGTGGCGCCGCCGGGTTCCTGTTGAAGGATGCGCCCGCGAGTGAGCTTGCGTCGGCGATCCGCCGTGCGATGGCCGGCGAGCGGGTCGTCGACCCGGGTCTCGCGGCCGCGGCCTTGAGCGCGGGGGAGAGCCCGTTGACGCCGCGCGAGCACGAGGTGCTGGTCGCCTCTCGCTCGCATGCGACCGTCGCCGACCTGGCGCAGGCGCTGTTCCTGTCGCCGGGCACCGTCCGCAACCACCTCTCGTCGGCGATGCAGAAGCTCGATGCCCGCAACCGTGCGGAGGCCCTGCGCATCGCGGAGGAGAAGGGCTGGCTCTAGAGGGCTGGTCGAGAAACGCAACTCCACGTGTCGGTTCTCGACCAGGCTCCGGGCGCACCCAGCACGACGATGCGGCTGAGAGGACTCGAACCTCCACGTCCCGAAGAACACAGGCACCTGAAGCCTGCGCGTCTACCAATTCCGCCACAGCCGCGGGAGGCAAGAAATTAGCAGGGCGGGGCAGGCCGGCGCGACCCGCATTCCCACGCTACGCTTGCCCCGCTACGCTCAAGAAGGTCGCCTGCGCGACCTGCCTCGCCGCTATCGTCTAGGGGACTAGGACGCCGCCCTCTCACGGCGGAAACCCGGGTTCGAATCCCGGTAGCGGTACTTCAGAACCCCCGAGTTTTCGGGGGCTTCCTCGTTTTCGGGTAGAGTGCGCCACAGTGTGCGCCACAGTCGGTGTCATTTTGGGCGGCGTCAGGAACGCGTCGAGGCGCTCTCTTGCCGTGTCCTCGCCGCCGGGGACCAGGTGGCCGTAGCGGTTCCACGTCTGGCGGACATCGCCGTGACCGGCCCAGGTCGAGATCTGCTTCCAGTCAAGACCGGCGGCGATGAAGTAAGAGATCGCGCAGTGGCGCGCCTCGTGCGGCGTGATCGGCTCGAGGCCCGCTGCTTGCCATGCCTTGTTCGCACGGGCCCGGACGGTGGACGCGTAGAAGACCTCGGTCGCAGTGCGGCCGAATACGAGGTCGCGACCCTCACGTCCTGTCCGCGCTTTGTGGGCCATGAGTTCTCTTCTGACGACGAATGCCATCGGGACGGCTCGCCGGCCGGCGCCGGTCTTGACGTCGGTAGGTCCCTTGACGGGATCCCATGAGCGCTCGATGC
>DATFDC010000115.1:0-4615 GCA_035252415.1 Solirubrobacteraceae bacterium | reverse complement strand
TTCGAGCCCAGCCGGCCGACGCGCACGCGCAGCGAGCGGGTGACCGCGTCGGGGGCGAGGGCGCGGGTGCGCCGGGTCAGCTCCGCGCCGGAGGCGTCGGGATCCTCGGCCAGCGCGATCAGCAGCTCGCGGACATAGAAGGGGTTGCCGCCGGTGACCTCGAGTGACACCTCGGCCAGGACGGGATCCGCCCGCTCCCCGAGCGCATCGCGCGCGAGCTCCTCGACGGCCTCGAGTCCCAACGGGGTGATGCTCTCGAGGTGCACCTTGGGGTGGGTCGAGATGCGGTCGAGCGCCTCGGAGGCCTCGCCGGCCGGATCCGGACGACGGGTCATGACCAGCGCGACGGGCAACTCGTCGAGGCGGTGCAGGACGTACAGGACGAACTCGAGCGAGGCGACGTCGGCCCAGTGCAGGTCGTCGACGGCGAGCAGCGTGGGTCGGGTTTCGGCGGCCCCGGCCATCGCCGCGAACAGGCCGTGCGAGACGGTCAGGTCACCCGCCTCGTCCGGGGTGAACTCCTGGACCCGCCGTCCGGCCAGCGAGCGAACCCGCTCGGGCGCCTCGGCCAGGAAGGTCTGGCGGGCGTCGTCGGGCAGCTCGTTCAGGAGGGCCCGGATGAGCTGGCCGGCCACGCCGAGCGCGACGTTCTGCTCGAGCTCGGCGCCGGCCGCCCGCAGCACGCGGATGCCGCGCCGCCGGGCCTCGTCGAGCGCCGCCTCGTGCAGCCGGGTCTTGCCCATCCCGGCATGGCCCTCGAGCAGGAGCGCGTCGCCGCCACCGGCGTCGAGCGCATCGAGGACAGCATTGATCGCCTGGAGCGGAGTATCGCGTTCCAGGAGCCCTGCGCGTCCACGCAGGGGCCGTCCACGTCTGTCGGGCGCCTCCCGCACCGGCATATAGAGCAATGTACCCCGATTGGATTTATGACTAATCCTGGGGTAGTTGCCTGGGGCGAACGCCGGGTTGGACGATCAACATGTCGGCCGTGGAGAGGGCAACGACGCATCTGGAGCTGGCCATCGAGGTCGATTCAGACCCGATCAGCGGCTCGGTTTCGAACGGAAGCCCGCACTCGCAGCCTTTCCACGGGTGGATCGAGCTGGTGGGGGCGATCGAGGCCGCTCGGAGCTCGGCCGGGCTCCTCGGGGGCGCGGGTCAGTCGGAAAGGCAAACCCTGGGGTCGCTCCCTGGGGCGAAGGCCGCGGGGCTGTAGTTAGCTACTTCACATCGCATGACCGTTATGAGCCGACAGCGCGTGCAGAAGCGACGGATCGAGGGGGCGCATGGGGCGCGGATCCGTCGTGGGGGCAGGGGCATGCACGCACGGCTTGGGGCCAATGGGGGGCGCCACGGCCAAAGCAGGGGGCACAATCGGATGGGCCGCACGAATGGGGGTTGCGGTCCATGTGGGGGCTGACCTAGGGGGCGGCAGAAGAAAGCGGGGCGACCTTTATGGCAGCGCTTGGGGTGGGTCGGCATGGATGCCGGCCCGGGCGCCCGCCAGATGGGGCAACCGCTGAGGTAGATCACGGGGGGTCGTGGTCGGCTCAGCGCAGGTCGCCGTTCCGCACTGACCGACACGCATCGGGCCCGAGTCTCCGGGGGTGAGACTCGGGCCCGGTTTGTGCGCGCGCCGGTGCGTGTGCTCCCGATACAGTGACGTCTTCGTGTCAGAGATAAACCTGATCCTGTTCGGGCCTCCTGGGGCGGGCAAGGGAACGCAGGCGGAGCGCCTGCGTTCTGATTTCCAGCTGCCGTACATCGCCACTGGAGACATGCTCCGGGCCAACGTCAAGGAGGGCACCGACCTCGGCCAGAAGGCCAAGGAATACATGGACCGGGGCGATCTCGTGCCCGACGAGCTGATCCTGGCCATGGCGGATGAGCGTCTGCAGCAGGAGGACGCCCAGGATGGGTTCATCCTCGACGGCTTCCCCCGCACGGTTCCCCAGGCCGAGGCGCTGTCCAAGCATCTCTCGCAGGTGGGCCGGCGGATCACCGCGGTACTGCTGATCGATGTGCCCGACGATGACGTGGTCAGGCGCCTGAGCGGCCGGCGGGTGTGCGTGAAGGCCGGCCACAACTACCACGTCGACTTCGATCCGCCCAAGCACGACGACGTGTGCGATCAGGATGGCTCGCGGCTGGTCCAGCGCGACGACGACAAGCCCGAGGTCGTGCAGAAGCGTCTCGCGGTCTATCACGAGCAGACCGAACCGGTGATCGATTACTACGATGAGAAGGGAATCCTGCGTCGCGTGGACGGGACCCGCGGGCCCGCCGAGGTGCACGACCACATCCGCGCCGTGATCGCGACGCTGCGACTCGAGGAAGACGTTTGATCATCAAGAAGACACCCGAGCAGATCGAGCGGATGGCCGCTGCCGGGGCGATCCTGGTCAGGACCATGAACCTGCTCGCCGGCAAGATCCGGCCCGGGGTCACCACCGCCGATCTCGACGAGGCGGCCGAGAAGTTCATTCGCTCCCAGGGCGCTACGCCGGCCTTCAAGGGCTACCGCGGCTTCCCGGGGTCGATCTGTGCCTCCCCCAACGAGATGATCGTCCACGGCATTCCCGGCCCGTATGCGCTGGCCAAGGGCGACATCCTGTCGGTCGATATCGGGGTGGTCTACGACGGGTGGGTGGCCGACGCCGCGCGCACGTTCCCGGTTGGTTCGATCAGCCCGATCGCCACCAAGCTGCTGCGGGTGACCGAGGAGTCCCTGTTCCTGGCCGTCGAGCAGTGCCGGGTCGGCAACCGGCTGGGCGACGTCTCCAACGCGGTCCAGCAGCACGTCGAGGACGCCGGGTTCTCGATCGTCCGCTCGCTGGTTGGCCACGGGGTCGGGCGCGAGATGCACGAGGAGCCCCAGATCCCGAACTACGGCAACCCCGGCACCGGGATCCCGCTCGAGGAGGGCATGGTGCTGGCAGTCGAGCCGATGGTCACGGCCGGCCGGCACGCCGTGCGCGTGGGCGACGATCACTGGGCGATCTACTCCCAGGACGGCTCGCTGGCCGCGCACTTCGAGTTCACGATCGCTGTGACCGCGGCCGGACCGCGGATCCTGACGCCCTGGCACGAGGCCAAGGGCGGACGTGCCGCTGCGTAAGTGGCTCTCGCCGAGCTGCTCATCGGATTGGAGCGGGAGGGTTGGGAGGCTCTCGTGGCCGGCCGCGGCGGCGCCTACTACCGGGAGCATCTGACCGCCAACGCTGTTATGGCCTTCCCGTTCGGGGTTCTCAGCCGCGAGGCGACGATCGCGGCGATGGAGTCGGCCCCTCCGTGGGAGCGGTTCGAGATCCGGGACCCGCAGGTGGTCGAGCTTGGGGCCGACAGCGGGGTGGTCGTGTACCGCGTCGAGGCTGGGCGGCCCGGTCAGGAGCCGTATTCGGCGGTCGTGAGCAGCACGTTCGTGCGGGAGGCGGACGGCTGGAAGCTCGCCTTCCATCAGCAGTCACCCAGTGCGTGATGGCGGCCGCCGGCGCATGGATGCCCGGCGGAACGGCCCCAGGGACGCCGCCGCAGGCGGCCCAAAGCCCACCAGACGGCCCAACAGCCCACCCCTGCTAACATCGCTCGTTGCGCCCGCGCGCGTCTTCGTATGCGCGAGGAGCGGTCTGCAGCCCGGTAGCGGCGGCCGAAACGGTCTCCAGAGCCGGGCTGTGGGAACTACTGGTTTTGAACAGGCGACGAGAGCGAAGCGAGCGAGCGTGAAAGTACGACCGTCGGTCAAGCCGATGTGCGAGAAGTGCAAGATCATCCGCCGGAACGGGCGGGTCCTCGTGATCTGCTCGAATCCGCGCCACAAGCAAAGGCAAGGTTGAGATGGCACGCATCTCGGGTGTCAACATCCCCCTCAACAAGCGCGTCGAGATTGGCCTGACGTACATCTACGGGGTCGGCCGCTCCACGTCGAACAAGCTGCTGGCCGAGCTGGGCATCGAGCCCGACCGCAAGGTGCGCGACCTGACCGAGGAAGAGGTCATCAAGCTGCGCGAGGCGATCGACTCGGGCCTCACGGTCGAGGGCGATCTGCGCCGCGAGCGCTCGCAGAACATCAAGCGCCTGCAGGAGATCGGCTGCTACCGCGGGCTGCGCCACCGGCGTGGTCTGCCCGTCCACGGTCAGAACACCAAGACCAACGCGCGCACGCGCAAGGGCCCCAAGCGGATGCAGGTCGCCGGCAAGAAGAAGGCGACCAAGAAGTAAATGCCAGCACCCAGGCGTCCTCAGCGCGGGCGACGGCGCGTCCGCAAGAACATTCCGGTCGGCCAGGCCCACATCAAGACCTCGTTCAACAACACGATCGTGTCGCTGACCGATCGCGAGGGCAACGTGATCGCGTGGGAGTCGGCCGGTGGCGCGGGCTTCAAGGGCTCGCGCAAGTCGACCCCGTTCGCGGCTCAGGTGACCGCCGACGCGGCGGCCCGGAAGGGCATCGAGCACGGCCTGCAGCGGGTCGAGGTGTTCGTCAAGGGCCCTGGGTCGGGGCGTGAGACGGCGATTCGCTCGTTGCAGGCGGCCGGGCTCGAGGTTCTCGGTGTCAAGGACGTAACTCCGCAGGCCCACAACGGCTGCCGCCCCCGGAAGCGGAGGAGGGTCTAGG
>DATFDC010000114.1:0-4239 GCA_035252415.1 Solirubrobacteraceae bacterium | reverse complement strand
CCCTCGCCCCCGATCCACACCGGTAACGCCTCACTCGAGGCTCGCCGGCGCGCGATTGCGCCGTTCTCCGCACCAGAGCCCGGTGGATATGAATTCGCCCCGCGGCGGGCGCCGAGTGAGGACTTTCCGGGGCTAGGCGAGCGACCAGAGGTAGCCAGTGCCGAGCCGCTCGGGCTTGACTCGCCACTCGAGCGCCAGCCGCCACAACTCGGCCGGCGCGCGCGGCCCGGGCAGGTCGCACACCGCGGCCACCTCGGCGCTCGACATCGTCCCGAAGCGCCGCAGAGCGTCTTCGACGCCCAGTGCTGAAGACCCCGGCTCCGCGCCGGCCGCCACCGCCGCAGCCCGGAGCTCCGGATAGGAGGACGGCCCGTACACGCCGTGCACCACGCCATCGGGACCCCGGAACTCGAGCGAAGGCAGCTTGGCCCGGCCGGTCCCAGGTGAATGATGTTCGGCCGGAACCGCACCACACCGTTCGAGATCAGCAGCAAACGCCTCCAGCACGCCGTTCGAGGCGAGGGCGAGCCGCAGCCGGGCCACGTCGAGCCCGGGGACCGAGCGCGCCTCCTCAAGCAGCGCGTCAGCCGTGTCGAGCTTGCGCCGCCGGCACTGAATCGCCTCGCGCAGGCGGCGTAGATACGGCGCCGGATCGCCCTGCTCAGCGGCCGCCGTGACCGCCAGGCAGGCCGGGTGAGAACTCCGCGGCGGGTCGGCCAGCCATACCCGGGGGTCCACCGGCATGCCGCTTTCGACCGAGGCCTCGAGCATCTCGCTGACCAGATGAGCCGGGTCGCCCACCTCGCGGGCCATCCCGCACATCACGTAGGTCACCTCGAAGCTGCCGTCGAACTCGACAGTGAGCTTGCGCAGCGCGGGCTCGAGCGCCCAGGACCAAGGGCAGAATGGATCCGTGTAGTAGTAGGTGTGGACCACCTCGATGTAGCGCAAAATAGAGACCATCTAATGAGCACGCTGCGCGGCACCACGCTCAACGGCCGATACCGGCTCGAGGACCGGATCGGCTCGGGCGGGATGTCGACCGTGTACCGGGCCACCGACGAGACGCTTCAGCGCACGGTGGCGATCAAGCTGATGAACCGCGAGATCGCCACCGACTCCGACCAGCTCGAGCGCTTCCGCCGCGAGGCCCGGGCGGTCGCCCAGCTCTCGCACCCGCACATCGTGGGCGTGATCGACTACGGCGAGGACGACGGCCGGCCCTACATCGTGTTCGAGTACGTGGAGGGCGAGACGCTCAAGGAGCGGATCCGCCGCAGCGGCCGGCTGCCGATCACCGAGGCGGTGGCCTACGCGATCGAGATCGCCCGGGCGCTCGGCACCGCCCACGCCCGCCACATCGTCCACCGCGACGTCAAGCCCCAGAACGTGCTGATCGACGAGGAGGGCTCGGCCAAGGTCACCGACTTCGGGATCGCCCGCACGCTCGACGAGGAGGGACTGACCGCCGACGGCCGCGTGCTCGGCACGACCGACTACGTCTCGCCCGAGCAGGCCCTGGGCCGTCCGGTGACCGGCCAGTCGGACCTGTACTCGCTGGGCATCGTGCTCTACGAGATGCTGACCGGCGAGGTGCCGTTCAAGGGCGAGAACCAGGTGGCGGTGGCCATGAAGCATGTCCGCGAGGAGCTGCCCGACGTGCAGTACATGCGTCCCGACGTGTCCTCCGCGCTGGCCGCGGTTGTCGACGCGGCCACGGCCAAGCGGATCGAGGACCGCTACGCCGACGACGCCGAGCTGATCGCCGACCTCGAGGACGCGCTGGCCATCGAGACCGCCCGGGCCGGCACCGCCACCGGTGAGGTCACGAGCGTCCTCAAGACCCTGCCTTCCCAGACCCGCGGCCGGGTTCCGTTCCGGATCCGGCACCGCTGGCGTGCGCTCCTCCTGATGCTGCTTCCCCTTGCGATTGCCGGCGGGGTCGTGGCGTGGATACTGGCGACCCGGACCCATCGCGAGGCGCCCAAGCTGAACGCCCCGGCGCCAGCTCCAAAGGAGGCGCAGCTCCGCCCGTGCTCGACCTGCGCCCACGACTACAACCCCGACGCGATCAGCGGCCCCAAGAACCAGAACCCGAACCTGGTCGGCCTGGCCATCGACGGGAACACCAACACCCCGTGGCTGACCGAGCACTACTACAACGGATCGCTTCAGAAGGCCGGGGTCGGCCTGTACCTCGACATGAGCCGGCCGGTGGCGGCCCGCGAGCTCGTGCTCTACACGCAGACCCCGGGCTACCACGCCCAGATCTACGGCTCGAACTCGGCGCCCGACCCGGTCGTGTTCGACACCGGGCGCGGCGGCTGGACCCGGATGGCTGACGTCCCCTCGGTGACGCACAAGCAGCAGATCAGGCTCTCGACCCCCAAGGCCGGCTACCGCTACTACCTCGTGTGGATCACGTCGCTGCCGCCGGGAAAGATGCTGGCGGCGATCAACGAGGTCGCCCTGTACGGGTTCAAGCGTTAGTTGTAGTCGTAGAAGCCGCGCCCGGACTTCCGTCCCAGCCGGCCGCTGGCCACCATCCGCTTCATCAGCGGCGGCGGCGCGTACTCGTCGCGCTTGAACTCCTCGTACAGCGAGTCGCACACCGCGTACAGGACGTCGAGCCCGATGAAGTCGCACAGCGTCAGAGGCCCCATCGGGTGACCGCAGCCGAGCTTCATCCCGTTGTCGATGTCCTCGCGCGAGGCGAAGCCGTCCTCGTACATCCGGACCGCGGCCATCAGATACGGGACCAGCAGCATGTTCACGATGAAGCCCGAGCGGTCCTTGGTCTCGATCGGGCGCTTGCCCAGGCGCTCGACGAACCCCTTGGCGCGGGTGACCGTGTCGGAGCTCGTGTCGAGCGCGACGACCACCTCGACCAGCATCATCACCGGGACCGGCGAGAAGAAGTGCAGCCCGAGCACGCGGGTGGGATCGCTGATCGCCTGGGCGAGCTCGGCGATCGGGATCGAGGAGGTGTTGGAGGCGACGATCGCACCGTCGGAGACCACTCCGTCGATCGCCTCCATGACCGAGAGCTTGAGCCGCTCGTCCTCGGGCACCGCCTCGACGACCAGGTCGGCCTGGGAGATCGCCTCCAGGTCCGTGGTCAGCTCGATTCGCTCGCGAGCCGCGCCGGCGTCGGACTCGGAGAGCTTGCCTCCCCGCACGGCGCGAGCCAGCGACGTCTCGATGCGCTCGCCGGCGCGAGCCACCGACGCCTGGTCCACGTCGCGGACGATCACGGGCAGGCCGCACACCGCCACCGACTCGGCGATGCCGGTGCCCATGAACCCGCCGCCGACCACCGCCACCGATTTGATCTCGCTCGCCATGAGCGCCAGCTTAATGACGGTGGCGCTGCTCCGCCGCGTGGCGCTCGAAGGCGAGCTGCACCAGGCGGTCGAGCAGTTCGGCGTACGGCACTCCGCTGGCCTCGAACAGCGAGGCGAACACGCTGGTGGCGGTGAAGCCCGGCATCGTGTTGAGCTCGTTGAGCAGCACGTGCTCGCCCTCGACGAAGAAGTCCACCCGAGCCAGCCCGCTGCACCCCGTGCGCTGGAACGCCTCGATGGCGACCGATTGGATGCGCTCCCGCACCCAGCCGGGCACCCGGGCCGGGACGATCAGCTGCATCCCGCCGGGCGAGTACTTGGCCTCATAGTCGTACCAGCCGGCCTCCCCGACCCCGAGCACGATCTCGCCCGGCTCCGACGCGATCGGCTCGCCGTTGCCGATCACCGAACACTCGACCTCGAGCCCGCGGGCGGCCGCCTCGACGATCGCCAGCGAGTCGTACTCGAACGCGGTCTCCAACGCCGCCGGCATCTCGTCCGAAGACCCCACGCGCACGATCCCCACCGACGAGCCCAGGCGCGCGGGCTTGACGAACACCGGCAGGCCAAGCGCCTCGAGGCGCGCCAGAACCCCCGCCCGATCGGACGCGAACTCGGCCGCCCGCACCGCCCGGTAGTCGACCTGGGGCAGGCCGGCGTGCGCCATCAACTCCTTGAACATAACCTTGTCCATGCACAGGGCCGAGGCGAGGACGCCCGCCCCCACGTAGGGGACGTCGAGGCACTCGAGCAGTCCCTGCACGGTGCCGTCCTCGCCGAACGGGCCGTGCAGCACCGGGAACACCACGTCGACGCCGTCGAGTCCCGTCCCGGGCGTGACGGCGACCAGAGCCCCGTCTCGCCGCCACACCCCGTCGCGCCCCACCGAGATGTC
>DATFDC010000113.1:0-4311 GCA_035252415.1 Solirubrobacteraceae bacterium | reverse complement strand
GCGCGCTCGACGTTCTCCTCGGTGATCAGCTCCTCGCCCAGGTAGTTCCCGCGCTTGACCCGTGAGTCCTCCGGGATCCCGTCCAGGTAGCGGTCGGTGAGCAGTCCCTGGGCGAGCGGCGAGAACACGATCGCGCCCACGCCCTCGCGACCGAGCACGTCGAGCAGCTCCTCCTCGATCCAGCGGTTGAGCATCGAGTACGACGGCTGTTGGATGAGCACCGGCGTGCCCATCTCGCGGAGGATCAGCGCGGCCTCCTCGGTGCGCCGCGGGCTGTAGGAGGAGATGCCCACGTAGCGCGCCTTGCCCTGCCGCACCGCGGTGTCGAGCGCGCCCATGGTCTCCTCGAGCGGCGTCTCGGGGTCGAAGCGGTGCGAGTAGAAGATGTCGACGTAATCGAGGCGCATGCGCTTCAGGCTCTGCTCGAGGCTCCCCAGCAGGTACTTGCGCGAGCCCCATTCGCCATACGGGCCGTCCCACATGTCGTAGCCGGCCTTGGTCGAGATCACCAGCTCGTCCCGGAACGGCTTCAGGTCCTCCTCGAAGATCCGCCCGAAGTTGATCTCGGCGCTGCCGTACGGAGGCCCGTAGTTGTTGGCCAGGTCGAAGTGCGTGATCCCCAGGTCGAAGGCCCGGCGGATCATCGCCCGGCTGGTAGCCAGCGGCCGATCGTCGCCGAAGTTCTGCCACAGCCCGAGCGTGATCGCCGGCAGCTTCAGTCCGCTGCGCCCGCACCGCCGGTAGGGCATGCGTTCGTAGCGGCTTTCGTCCGGGACGTAGGCCTGCCGGCCGAGGTCGGGATTGAATGGCACGGCCCGCGAGTATCCCATGTCGGACTTTGGTCAGATGGAAGGCCCGATTTGGACATTCGGATAATGACTGCCGGCCCCGCCACCGTTACGCTCGGATCCTCCCGAAAAAGGACCAGATGATCCATGCCTCGAAGCCGCCAGCAGAACGTCCTCGCCGCGCAGTGGACTCCGAACGGAGGCGCCCTGGGCGCGCCCGATCTGACGATCCCCGACAACCAGGTGTTCGGGGCCAACGTGTTCAGCCCGGCCGTCCAGCGGCAGCGGTTGCCCAGCGACGTCTTCAACCGGCTCCAGGACACCCTGGCTCGCGGGGAGGCGCTCGACACCTCGCTGGCCGACGCGGTGGCGCTGGCCATGAAGGAGTGGGCGCTCGAGCGGGGCGCCACCCACTACACCCACTGGTTCCAGCCGCTCACGGGCTCCACCGCCGAGAAGCACGACTCGTTCTACTCGCCGACCAGTGAGGGCACGGCACTCGCCGAGTTCTCGGGCAAGGAGCTGATCCAGGGCGAGCCGGACGCCTCTTCGTTCCCCACCGGTGGCATCCGCGCCACGTTCGAGGCTCGCGGGTACACGGCCTGGGATCCGACTTCTCCGGCGTTCATCCTCGAGAACCCCAACGGCACGCTGCTCTGCATCCCGACCGCGTTCGCGTCGTGGACCGGCGAGGCGCTCGACCACAAGATCCCGCTGCTGCGCTCGATGGACGCGCTCTCGCGCTCCGCCGTCCGGGCCCTGCGGCTGTTCGGCGACGAGGCAGCCAAGCGCGTATTCACCACGATCGGTCCCGAGCAGGAGTACTTCCTGATCGACGAGCGCTACTACTTCGAGCGTCCCGACCTCGTCACCACCGGGCGCACGCTGTTCGGGGCCAAGCCGCCCAAGGGCCACGAGCTCGACGATCACTACTTCGGATCGATTCCCGAGCGGATCCTCGCCTACATGCTCGAGACCGAGCGCGAGCTGGCCAAGCTCGGCGTCCCGGTCAAGACGCGCCACAACGAGGTGGCCCCCAATCAGTACGAGATCGCGCCGATCTTCGAGAACTCCAACGTCGGTTCTGACCACCAGCAGCTGACCATGCAGCTCATGCAGAACGTGGCCCGCCGTTACGGCCTGGTCTGCCTGCTGCACGAGAAGCCGTTCGCCGGCGTCAACGGGTCCGGCAAGCACAACAACTGGTCGATGGGCACCGACACGGGCAAGAACCTGCTCGCGCCGGGCGACACGCCGCATCGCAATCTCGAGTTCCTGTTCTTCTGCGCGGCGGTGATCAAGGCCGTCAACAAGCACCAGGGCCTGTTGCGCGCGTCGATCGCCTCGGCCGGACAGGACCACCGCCTGGGCGCCAACGAGGCGCCGCCCGCGATCATGTCGGTGTTCCTCGGGGCCGATCTCGAGCGGGTGTTCGGCGCGCTCGAGCGCGGCGAGACGTCCGAGACGCGGGCGCAGTCGTTCCTCGGCCTCGGCACGCCGGTGCTCCCGCAGCTGCCCAAGCACGGCGGCGACCGCAACCGCACGAGCCCGTTCGCGTTCACCGGGAACAAGTTCGAGTTCCGCGCGCTCGGCTCGAGCCAGTCGCCCTCGCTGCCCAACACCGTGCTGAACACGATCGTCGCCGAAGCCATCGACGAGCTCGCCGACGAGCTCGAGGCGGCGGTCAAGGACGGCCCGCCGGCCGGCGATCCGCTCCGCGACGCCGTGCTCGAGGACGCGCTGCGGCCGATCCTCCAGCGCACCTACGCCGAGAACAAGCGAATCGTGTTCGGCGGCGACAACTACGACGAGGAGTGGCACGCCGAGGCCGAGCGCCGGGGCCTGCTGAACCTGCGCGCCACGCCCGATGCGCTGCCGTACCTGATCTCGGACGAGACCGTGGGGCTGTTCGAGAGCCACAACGTGCTCTCGCGCCGCGAGCTCGAGTCGCGCCATGAGGTGTTCCTCGAGCAGTACGTGACCAAGCTCAACATCGAGGCCGAGACGCAGGCGTCTATCGCCCGCACGATGCTCCTCCCGGCGGCCGCGCGCCACCTGGCCCTGCTGCTCGAGGCTCAGCTCGGCGAGCTGGCCGGCGAGACCTCGGACCTGATCGGCGATTTCACCGAGGCGATCAAGAGCCTCGAGTCGGCGAACCTGGCCGAGAACCAGCCGGAGGAGCTCGAGGCGCACGCCGAGTTCATGCGCGACACGGTGATCCCCGCGATGGCCGCGGTCCGCGCGTCCGCCGACCGCCTGGAGAAGGTCGTCGCCGACGACCTCTGGCCGCTGCCGAAGTACTCCGAGATCCTGTTCATCAAGTAGTCACCGCTGCACACCCGGGTCACCCGCGCGCAACGCAACTTGTGCGCGTGACCCGGGTTCTACGCTACGGTGGCTTTGGTGGCAGGCCGTATCACGGGACACCGTGCGCGCTGGGTGGCGTTGGTCGCGGGCATCTTGGTCACCCTTCTCGCGCTCACCCCAACTTCGGCGGTGGCACGTACCAAAATCCACAAAGCCTCGGATTCGCTGGCGGGGCGCGGCATGTGGATCTGGTATGTGTCGCGCTCATCGGGAGGATCGCTCTCCTCGATCCTGTTCATGGCACGCCACTATGGCCTCAGCACGGTCATGATCAAGAGCGGCGACGGCACCAGCATGTGGTCGCAATTCAGCCCGAGTCTGGTGTCGGCGCTGCACGCCCACGGCCTGCGAGTGTGCGCGTGGCAGTACGTGTACGGAAACCACCCGATCACCGAGGCGTATGTCGGAGCACAGGCGGTGCACAACGGCGCGGACTGCCTGATCATCGACGCCGAAGGTGAGTACGAGGGCAAGTACGTCGCGGCGCAGAGTTACATAACTCGCTTGCGCCAGCTGATCGGCGCAAGTTTTCCGGTGGCACTGGCCGGCTTTCCGTACATCGACTATCACCCCGGCTTCCCCTATTCCGTCTTCCTCGGACCCGGTGGCGCTCAGTACAACTCACCGCAGATGTACTGGAAGGACATCGGGACCAGCGTCAACGCCGTGTACGACCACACGTACGCGTACAACCGCGTCTACGGCCGCGAGATCGACCCCCTCGGGCAGGTGGGAAGCCCGCCGATGGGCCAGATCATTCGCTTCCGCCAGCTCTCGCGCACCTATGCCGCGCCCGGCGTCAGCTGGTGGGTGTGGCAGCAGGCCGGCACCGCGTCGTGGAAGGCGATCTCGATCGGGGCCGGCAACCTGAGCGGCGTCACCCCCACCGCGAACAGCCCGGTCCTCGCGCTGCACTCGGCCGGCGACCTGGTCGTTTGGATGCAGGAGCACCTGGTCAGCGTCGGGTACGCCACCGCCGTGGACGGCGACTTCGGTCCGTCGACGCAGACCGCGGTCGAGCAGTTCCAGTCCGTGCGTGGCCTCACCGTCGATGGGGTCGTCGGTCCCGCCACGTGGGCGGCGCTGCTCCGTTACGCGCCCGTGGCCGTCAGGTGGACCCACTCAGGCGCGGCCGCGGCCTCGGCCGCCGACGCGC
>DATFDC010000112.1:0-4377 GCA_035252415.1 Solirubrobacteraceae bacterium | reverse complement strand
GATATTGGGCGCCGATCTCGAGCGGCTTGAAGGCCGCCGGCACCACGCCGTAGGTGTCCTCGACCACGGGTAAGCCGGTGGCGCTCTGCTGGAACTGGGGCGGTCCGCCGAGCGCGAGCCGGGGCGCGACCTTGAACAGGTCGGGGATCGACTGCACCTGGTTCTCGACCGCGTAGTCGAAGGCGACCGCGACCGCGTTGGTGTCGCTGAACGGAGTGGGGTCGAGGAGCTCAAGGTCATGCTTGAGCGCGTAGTGCTGGCCGGCCGCGTACGCGGCCGAGCGACTGCGGAACTGTTCCTTGAGGCCCGCCACCTCCTGGTCCCAGGTGTCCAGGTACTCCGGGTAGATGGCCAGCTGACCGGTGGCCAGCGCCTGCATGACGACCTGGGGTGGGCCGATGTTCTGGTTGAGCGTGACCTGGTAGCCCTGGGCCTTGAGCGCCTGGTAGTAGAGCTGACCGAGCAGGAACTGCTCGGGGAGGTTCTCGTCGCCGATCGTGACCGGGGGTTTGCCCACGCCCGGAAGCGTCACGGTGGCCGTGGTCGTCGTGGTGGCGGTGGCGGTCGTCGTGACCGTGGTCGTCGACACCGACGGAGTCGCGGCCGCGGCGCCGGTCTCGGAGCGCGAGCCGCTGCCGCACGAGGTCAGGCCGAGCGCGGCGAGCCCGACCCCGACCGCGAGTCCGAGCCGTCCGAAGGGTGAGCGTGCCCCGCGCGCCATCTTGTGTCGCAGGGTCTCACACTCCGGCGGCTTGGCGCGCCTCGGTGTGGGCGGCGGCCTCGAGCCGGTCCTCGAGCGGCTCGAGCGGCTCGCGGAGATCGAGGGCTGTCTGGATCAACCAGTCGGCGAACCAGACGTTCTTGGGCAACAGCGGCCCGTGCAGATAGGTCCCGATCACGTGGCCGCGCCGCACCCCCTCGTAGCCGTCCTCGCCGTTGTTGCCGTATCCCCTGAGCACGCGGCCCAGTGGCGATTCGCCGGCGCCGAGCCGGGTGCGCCCGCCGTGGTTCTCGAATCCGGCCAGCACGCGCCGCGCCCCGGGTTCGAGCTCGACCTCGATCGCCACGTTGCCGATCAGGCGGGGGGCCTCCGAGCGGACGGTGACCAGATCGACCAGCCCGACGCCGGGCAGGGTCTCGTCGCCGAGCTGGTATGAGTGGCCGAGCAGCTGATAGCCGCCGCACACCGCGAGGATCACCGCCCCGCGCTCGGCCGCCGCGTGCAGCGCGTCGCGCTTGATCTCGGCCAGGTCCAGGGCGCACAGCTTCTGATCGCGGTCCTGACCGCCGCCGAGGTAGAAGAGATCGGCGGCGTCCGGAGCCAGTTGCTCGCCCAGGCCGCTGGCCTTCACGCTGAAGTCGATCCCGCGCCAGCGGCAGCGCCGCTCGAGCACGAGCAGGTTCCCCCGGTCGGCGTAGATGTTCATCAGGTCGGGGTAGAGCGCGCACACGCGAAGCTCAGGCACGGAGGATCACCACCTCGCTGCCCGAGTAGTCCTCGGTGGCGGGCACGTGGGCCCGTCCGCCCCGTTCGAAGCCCGCCTCCACGCCTTCGCGCTCGAGTCCTCGCATGGTCAGACGATCGAGCCGGATCACGTTCTCCTCGACGGTCATGTCACCGGTCAGGCCGACGATCTCGCGCCGGCGCTCGAGCACGAATCCGCGCCCGTCCGCGCGGACCGCGGTCGGTTGGCTGGAATACACCACGCCCTCCACCTCCCGCACGTCGGGCATCGGCATCGGCATCCCGTCAACGACCTCGTACAGGTCGAGCACCTCGGCGATCGCCACCGCCAGCGCGCCACCCGGCGTCATGTGCCGGCGGGCGCAGCGGAGGAAGCTCGCCCGACCCTCCGCGCCCCCGAGCAACTGGACCGTCTGCATCGGCACGATCACCAGGGGGAACCGCTCGTCCAACGCGAACTCCCGAGCGTCCGCAACCAGAGTGGCTACTTGGGAAGAAACTGCGTCCATGCTGAAGTTTCTTCCCGAACGCCGGTCGAGCTCCGCGATCAGCTCCGGATCGCGGTCGAGGGCCGTGACGCGGTACCCGGCCCGCGCGAGATCCAGAGTTACCCGCCCGGTCCCCGCGCCCACGTCCAGGACGGGATCGCCATACGAAGCGGCGAGCGAGCGCCATAGCGGCAGGTCCTCGACATACGAACCGCACTCCACGTCATGCCAGATCACCGTGCTCATACCGGTGCCGGCTCCCAGAACGGCACGGCCTGTCCCCGGTCGGCCAGAACGCCCCGCAGCTCGAGCAGCGCCGTGTATGTCGGCAGCGCGTACAACCGGCTCGCCGGCGCATCGGCCACCGCCTCATCCAAGGCAGCGGCGATTCCCGGGACGACATGCAGTCGCTCTGAAGGCACGCCCGCGTACTTCAGCCGCACCGCGAGTTCGGCGGCCCGGGTCCCAGCGCAGGTGACCCGGCGCACGCGCGAAGCGAGCAGCTCGAAGTCGGCGTCCCACACCCACGAGACGTCGTGCCCGTCGGCGGTCCGGTCGTTCAAGACGGCCAGCAGATCCAATGACCCCGGCTCGATCACCAGCGTACGCAGGATCTCATTGGCGCCGGCCGGGTTCTTGATCAACAGCACCTGGAGCTCCACGTCCCCGATCGCGATCCGCTCAGCCCGGCCGAACGCGGCTCTCACCGAGGCCAGCCCGGCGACCACGAGGTCCACGGGCACCGAGAGCGACAAACACAGCGCCGCGGCTCCGAGCGCGTTGTAGACGTTGTAGAGCCCGGGCAGTGGCAGCTCCACCGAAGCGCGCCCAGCGGGTGTCACCAGCGAGAACGACGATCCCCGTGTTCCGTCCAAGACGATCCGCTCGGCCGCCACCGCCGGCGCCGGTCGCGATGCCCCGCACGAGGGGCAGCGATAGACGCCGAGGTGCCCGAGGTACACGACGTCGTACACGTACGCCGCGCCGCAGCGCCGGCAGTGCTTGGAGTCCGAGGCGTGCTGCATCTCCGGGATCGCCACCGACGGGTCCTCCACGCCGAAGTAAGTCACCGATGACGCATCCCGCCCCAGGTCGGCGATCAGCGGATCGTCGGCGTTCAGGATCAGCCGGGCGCCGCGAGCGGACGACGCTGCCGCGACACCGGCCCACCGATCGGCGATCGTGTCGAGCTCGCCGTAGCGGTCGAGCTGGTCGCGGAACAGGTTGCCGAGGAGGATGCCGCGCGGATCGAGCTGCGGGACCACCCGGTCGAGCCAGAACTCATCGAGCTCGAACAACCCGAGCTCGCCGGAGATCCCCCCGCCCGGACGGGCCGCGGCCACCAACGTCGAGGCCACGCCGCCGGCCATGTTGGCCCCCGCCCGGTTGTGCACGACCGGCACGCCGGCCCGCTCCAGCACCGCTGCGACCATCGCCGCGCTGGTCGTCTTGCCGTTCGTGGCCGAGATCACCACCGAGCCGCGCGACAACCGCGCCGCCAGTGACCGGATCGCATCGGGTTCCAACGCGAGCAGCACCTTCCCGGGCAAGCTCGTGCCGCCACCCCGGCCCGCCCGCCGGGCCAGCGAACCTACCGCCCGCGCCGCGGCGACCTTCAACGCCAGCAGCGTCATGCCGGCACGATCATCCGGACGGCGGCCGGGAGCACGCGCACGGTCACCGGCAGCTCGGCGATCGGCTCGCCGTCGGCGTACAGCGTGAACGGCTCGGTCGCGCTGATCTGCACCGAACTTCCGCGAAGCACCGAGACCTCGGGGTAGCGCACGTGGCGCCCGCTGAACACGGTGGGGGCGAGGCGGAGGAAGCGCGGCTTCGTCATGTCCTCGATGATGACCACGTCGAGCAGGCCATCGGTCAGGGACGCGTCCGGGGCCAGCCGCATCCCACCCCCGAACTGCCGAGAGTTGGCGGCCGCCACCGAGTACCCGGTGAAGCGACGCGGGGGCTCGCCATCAACGGCAACCGAGAACTCGGCACCTCGCCACCCCGGCAGCGCTCGCAGCAGCGCCAGCCCGTAGACCGGACTCCCACGCACCACGGTGGTCTCGTTGGCGATCCGGTTGACCACCGAGTCAAAGCCGCAGCTGGCGATGCCCAGGAACGTCCGGCCGCCGGCCTCACCCAGGTCCAAAGAGCGCTCCATCCCCGAGGCCAGCACGCCGCACGCGGCGACCGGCTTCAAAGGGATCCCCAGCACCCGGCAGAGGTCGTTGCCGCGCCCTCCCGGCAGCACACCCACGAGACCATCTGAGCCCTCCAGCGCGCCCGCCACCGCGCTGATCAGCCCGTCGCCGCCGAATGCCACCGCCACCTCGCCGCCCGAGGCCGCCTCCAGCGCCAGCTCGCGGGCGTGCTCGAGGCTCTTCGTGTATTCGAAGCGCTGCTCGAAGCCACGTGCCCGCA